>CAYSOI010000398.1:0-4280 GCA_964432425.1 uncultured Opitutales bacterium
TGGCAGAGGCCGTTGAGGAGTCTACCCATGTGCTCTCCAATAAGCACAGAATCGTTCAGTTCCTCTCCGCTATGCGGCACTTTCGCGACTTCATTACAAGAAGGGAGTTGCCAATCATTTATCATGAGTTCGATCGAGACAATAATCCTGCAAGTTTAGCGGAAATTCTTCGTCAGGATCTACTGCGGCTGGGAGTGAAAATGGTTTCAGTTGTGAAGCCAGGGGACTATAGATTGGAGTCGGATTTACAAACGATATGCCAAGAGGCTGGAGTTGGCTTTGATGTTCGAAGTGATGAGCATTTTCTTTCCAGGATTGAGGAGTTTGCTGACTTTTCAGAAGGCCGTAAGGAGTTGCGTCTGGAGCACTTTTATCGATACATGCGTAAGAAGCACAATGTGCTCATGGAAGACTCCAAAACTCCGCTAGGTGGTAAATGGAATTTCGACAAATCCAACCGTCAAAGCTTTGGAAGAAAAGGCCCGGATTTTACTGAGTTCGAAAGGGGCACTTTACCGGATAAGATCACTCGGGAAGTGATTCAAATGGTGAACCGTGAATTTCTGAACCACCCCGGATCTCTTGATACATTCAGATGGCCAGTAACGTCCGAGGATGCAGAAGAAGAGCTGGCCCTTTTTATTCGGAAGGCTTTGCCACTATTCGGAAAGTATCAGGACGCAATGTGGACTGGACGATTGACGTTATTTCATTCCCTTCTGGCACCCTCATTGAATCTAAAGCTGTTAGATGCCAGAACTACGATTCTTGCCGTGGAAAGAGAGTACCATGCTGGCAATGCATCCATCGAGTCTGTGGAAGGATTTATTCGGCAAATCCTTGGTTGGCGAGAGTATGTACGAGGACTTTACTTCAAGTGGATGCCTGACTACCGCGATCTGAATTTTCTCAATGCAAATAATCCTCTGCCTGACTCATTCTGGACTGGTCACACAGAGATGAACTGCCTTTCCCAATGCCTGAACCAAGTTCTGGAAACGGGTTATGGACACCATATCCAACGCCTGATGGTCATCGGTCTCTATTCTTTGCTAAGAGGGACTGTCCCTGGTGAAATCAATGACTGGTTCCTCGCCAATTATGCAGATGCCGTCGATTGGGTCACGACTCCCAATGTCATCGGAATGTCTCAATATGCTGACGGAGGAATCATGGCTTCCAAGCCTTATGTCGCTTCCGGTGCCTACATCTCCCGCATGAGCAACTATTGCGAGGGATGTCGGTTCAACCCGAAGGAATCCACTGGTCCCAATGCCTGTCCCATTACCACCTTGTATTGGAATTTCCTAATCCAACACGAGTCTACCCTGAATGGGAACCAGCGGATGTTCATGCAATTGCGGAACCTCTCCCGACTTTCAGAAACTCAAAAGGGAGCCATCCAGCGGCAGGCAAGCAAGGTGCTGGAGCAGGAGTAATTAACCTTTGTGACTTGGTCTATACAGTCAGGCTCATCGTGGTCTGAGTCATCTTTGGTTTCTTATCTCTTGAACTACTTTTGCGGCTACCATGTTTCCGCATGATTTTGCCCGACTGCTGTTTGGCCTCTTTGCTCTTCTTGCGTTCCCAGATTCTTTGTCGGGCAAGTTTGGCCGTTGCCAGATGATCAACAATCGGTTCCGGGTAGTTGACCTGATTGTTTACGCTCAATTCTCTCCATTTCCAAGGTTCCTGAAGGTAGGAATCTGGGACCATTTCCAGTTCGGGCACCCACCTTCTTGTGAATTTGCCAGTAGGATCCTGATCCATCCCCTGCTTTACAGGATTGTATATTCGAATGCTGTTGATGCCTGTCGTCCCTGATTGCATTTGCACCTGCGGCCAATGGATGCCGGGTTCGTAATCAGTGAACAGTCGTGCCAGATGATTGCCAGTTTCCTTCCAGTGAAGCCATAAATTGTAGCTGGAAAAGGAGACCAACATGGCTCGCATTCGAAAGTTCATCCAACCCGTAGCCTGAAGGCATCGCATACAGGCATCAACAAAAGGAAAACCTGTTTGCCCATGCTTCCATGCATCCAGCAAGAATACTTCTGGTTTTGGAGAACGAAGACCTTTGAAGGCATCGTGCATTTCTTTGTGTTCCAGGGTTGGCTCATCCTCCAGCTTTTGCATAAAGTGACAGTGCCAATGTAAACGTCCTTTGAAGGAATTCAGCGAGTTTCTGAATTTACTAGAATTTGCCAGATCTTCCTCCTTCATTCTTTGGTAAATCTCCTTGGTTTTCTGTACGATTTCTTTCAGTGACAAAGTCCCGTAGGCGATATAGGGAGAAAGTCTGGAACAGGAGTCAAATGCAGTGACCGGACTGGACATCGCCTTTCGATAGTTTTCTCCTCGATCTCGAAGAAAACTGTCCAGGGTTACCAACCCTTTGGATCTGCCTCCAGTCTGCCTTTCTAGACACAGGTCAATGGGTGGAGAGTAATCCTTCAGCGACTCAATTCCTTCAGAATCTATTCCATGGACCTGATTCAAATTACTTGGTTTCCCGACTAAAGGTTGACTCATCCGGGAATCCCAATTTCGAGCCCATCCATCACGGTCTTTCAATCGGCGAACCACTCCGGTCTGTGGAATTTCATTAAAGGGAATACAGTGGAACTTACACCACCTGCCCACTTCCAAATCCCGTTCATAGGTCCAGAGGTTTCCTGTCTCTTCATGACTGAAGATCCCTTTGATTTTATGGGTTTTCCGAATGGTTTCCAATACCTCCGTCACTTTGCCCGTTCGAATCACCAATGGTTGTCCCAAAAAGGAAAGCTCGTGATTCAATTCCTCCAGGCATTCAATCAGAAAATCAAACTGACGTTTTGAAGTGTCTTTCAGCTTCCAGAAATCCGGTTCCATTACATAGAGTGGCAACACATGTGGAGAACATTGCAATGCACCTTGGAGGGCAGAATGATCTTCTGTCCTCAAATCCTTCTTAAACCAAACTATGGCGATTTCCTTGTTTGTTTGCATGGTAACCTGACATGGATCACAACGAACCAACTCAGGCCATGAGATCACAATTAATGAACGCAACGTACCCTCTGGAATCTAGAAATCGACCCTCTCGTAAAGTTTCATCAGAGTTCAGGAATGGCTTGTGAAGACACAGGAAGACCACTTCCTTTTTTGGACAAAGCACTTTCCTGGAATCTCATTGTTGTTCTGGCATTGGCTCCATTTCTTCTGGTTTTTGACCGGAAGATACCGAGAAGAAACAACCGAGTGTCCGGCAAACGATTTCGAAATTCTTTGGCCACTGCTCGGATTCCATGCGCAACTTCGCTGGACGAAGTTTCGATTCCTAGATCCCACTTCATGTTTCCCCTATCGCTTTGGGTGACGATGAAGTTATTGGTTCCGCAAAGCCGTACCCCTACTCGTAGTTCCCTGCATTTAGCAAATTCCAGATCAACCCTAGGAAATGAATGGAGGGCAATGCTTTAATTTGTGAGAACTTCCGATTCAATCATGCTGTTTCTATTTCTCTGAATGATATTGAGAAAAAATCATTTTAGCTAGCTGCCTACATAGACACCGCAGCATCTAGATGGATTTGAGGACTAACGTTGCCGGATGTCTTCGATTGCCTTGGAAGCGGTAAAAGTCAACTCGGCATTGAGAACAACGGTATCGCCTACTTTTGCAACCGCAGATACGTAGTAAGCGGGCTCCAGGGCATGATTTAGCGTAATCGTTGATGTAATGACATCCCCAGGTTTAACCATGCCTTTGAATCTGGCACTTCGTACCCGGGCCAGTACAGGGACCCCATCTCCATCGTGGCGGCCACCCCTGATGCGGTAAATCAGGAGTTCTCCAGCCTGAACCAGGTGCTCGGTTGTGATCGTGCCCGGAAGAAGAAGGGGAATGCCTGCATCATCGGTTCGGTAAAAGTATGCTTTTTTTGGTGTATGCCACTCTGCAATAATGGAGTCCTCAGACTCGGAGAGCACTCGGTCAACAAGTATGTAGTCCCCACAAGTTTTGAGAATACTGTGCACTACTATGCCTGAATCAGATTTATTCTGCCGGACGAGAGAGACCATGGGTTTAGAATCCATACTCTCAATCAAAGAGTATCAGTCGGTATAATCAATTTAATTTCACCTGCCTGGAAGCAATACTCCCATTTTCCCAACTGCCGATTCAACTACGCAAACAAACCCTGAATCTGGCAGAATTCGAAAAAGAATATGCAACTTAGCTAGAGCCTGTCCCAGTAGTCTTCGACCCGCATGAACACAGGCCTTGCAGGTCAC
>CAYSOI010000399.1:0-2054 GCA_964432425.1 uncultured Opitutales bacterium
GACAACTTTGATTACCTTCCAGGAGAATGGTCTATCAAACTTTCCAGTAAATATCATAGGCCTGGATGGTAATGTGCTGCGATATTTCTATGACTATGGATTCGGCGTTGAGGAGATGGACAATAGATCGATGGAAAGAGTCCCGGCTGATTTCCAACTGCCCAAGCCTCCGAAAGGTTTAAAGGAATTCACAGAGGAGGAATACAAAGCCTATTGGATGGATCCAGAGGGGCACGAAGAAAAGAAATGAAGCTTTTCCTCCTTGGTCTTATACCAACCTGCATATGCTCCTCACTTCTTTACGACCCAACACGAACTCCTATGCTTGTTAGAATATGCCATTTTTGAGAAAGAGGGACGAGTCCGATAAATTAAGAAAACAAATGGAACATTGTTCTGAGACCGATCCGATTGAGGATTTCCCAAACAATTTGTCCAATCTTTAGATATTTTGTGGACCTGTGAGTGCATGCACTCCTTGAGAGCATTTCTCAAAATAAATTTCCGAAACTTTATCACACAACCTGGAGGGGCGGTTTCCTAACCGCCCGTTCTTTAGGTGGTTAGGAAACCGCCCCTCCGAGTACTTCGTGTCTCAATAGGAAATTATTTTGAGAACCACTATAATTGACTAAACCCTTCCTCCAACATATCGCAGTTTTCATGAGATTCCCTTTCCATTGGATCCCCTTCTTTATCGCCATTTCTCATCTTTGTTTTGCCAGTGCCAAACCACTTAACCTTGTTCTCTTCCTTGCGGACGACCTGGGTTGGGCCGACACCACTTTGTATGGCAAGACTTCACTCTACGAAACCCCCAACATCGAACGTCTTGCCGCCCGGGGGATGACTTTTTCCAATGCTTACGCTGCCAGTCCTATCTGTTCACCGACACGGGCAAGTATCCTCAGTGGCCAAAATCCTGCCCGGCATGGGATGACGGCTCCCGCGGCTCATCTTCCGGTGGAGAAGTTTGAGCCGGTTGCGGGTACAACTGGACTTCCACATCAGAAATGTACCAACGTCAAGTCCGCCACCCGGCTCAATCCGGAATTGCCGACCTTGGGTAAGGTGTTGAAGGGGAAGGGGTATTCGACGGCACACTTTGGGAAGTGGCACCTGGGGCTGAAACCGCATACACCTTTGGACATGGGTTTTGATGTGGACCTTCCACATTGGCATGGTCCCGGTCCCAAGAATGGCTACTTGGCTCCCTGGGGCTACGCCAACCCGGATTTTGAAGAAGGGAAACCGGGAGAGCACATCGAAGATCGCATGGCAAAGGAGGCCGTCCATTGGTTGACAAGTCGCGACCGAACCAAGCCGTTTTTCATGAATTATTGGCAGTTCTCCGTGCATGCTCCATTCGGTGCAAAACCGGAACTGATTGACCGCTACCGCAAGAAGATCTGCCAAAGCGAAGCTCAAAAATCCCCGACTTACGCCGCCATGATCCATTCCCTGGATGATGCAGTAGGATCTTTACTTGATGCCCTGGATGCTGAGGGCATTGCCGACGAGACTGTCATCGTTTTCTATTCCGACAATGGTGGTAACATTCACTGTGGTTTGGAAGAGACCGATGCTTCTGGCGAAAAGTACATCACCGCCATCACCAGCAATCATCCCTTGCGGGGAGGAAAAGGTGGCATTCATGAAGGTGGCATTCGGGTTCCTGCTGTGGTCGTTTGGCCAGGTGTGACCAAGCCTGGATCACGCAATGATACCCGCATTCAATCCAACGACCTGTACCCAACCATTCTGAGGATGTTGGACCTCCAAACACCTCAGGATCATGTCATCGACGGTGTGGATTTTGCCAAAGCTCTCAAAGGCGAAGAGTTTGATCGCGAACCCATGTTTACCTTTGTCCCTGGTCATGGGAACACGCCCCAATGGCTTCCTCCGTCCATGGCCGTACATCACGGAGACTGGAAATTCATCCGCACGTTCCACTACGGAGAAGATGGGGCACATCAGTACCGTCTCTACAACCTCCGCGAAGACATCGGGGAGAGCCAGAACCTCGCCTCCAAATACCCCAATATAGTTCA
>CAYSOI010000399.1:2154-4278 GCA_964432425.1 uncultured Opitutales bacterium
TCAGGAATTCATCCAGCACGTTCCGGCAATATCGTAAACGACAATAGCATGCATCCGTGGCGTTTCTATGTTCCCGATGCGACAACTTTACCAAAGCATCTCTCCCACAACGGATGGAAAAGCATCGGCATTGCCAAGAACTTCCATGGCGGGGATGCTGCTGAATTTGACGAATACCTACGCAAAGGCAAAGAGCCCAAAAAGGTTCCGGGACTCGGGATTAGGCTAAACCCTTCTGGCACATGGGGAGTTGCTGCCGTTCCGACTACTCAGATGCCGGATTACATCGCTGCGAGTCAGGGGATTGAACGCATCAATAAGGTCAAGGAACCGCTGTTCCTTTCCCTTGGGATCTATCGTCCACATGTCCCTTGGGTGGTGCCTCAGAAGTATTTTGACAAATACCCTGCTGGGAAGGTGCAGTTTGCAGAACGCCTTGCCGATGATCTGGAAGACTTGCCGGAGCGTTTCAAGACCCTGGCCCATCTGGAGGCTAAGTTCGGAAAAGGCTACAACGACATGCTTGCAGAGAATGGCTATGATCGACAATTTGTTCGGGCCTATCTTGCCTGTGTGACCTTTGCAGACGAGCAGTTGGGACGGATTCTGGATGCATGGGATGCCAGCCCGCATTCAAAGAACGGCTACATTGTTCTCTGGAGTGATCATGGCTACAATCTTGGCGAAAAGGGAGGTTGGTCAAAGATGAAGCCGTGGTACGATTCCGCCCACAGCAATTTGATCATTGCCGGTCCTGGAACCCAAAAGGCTGCCATTTGCAAAAAGGCAGTTTCGCTTCAGGATCTTTACCCAACCCTGGTTGACTTGTTGAAGATCCCGTCCCCTCCACAGTCTATCGATGGCAACAGTCTGGTACCCTTGCTCCAAAACCCCGAAGCGGATTGGGACAAACCTGTCGTCATGTCCAGTGAGACGGATGGTATTCGGTATGATGTAGTTTTGGATAATGACTTTCGCATGACCCGTTTGGTTACCGGTGAAACCGAACTCTATCACCTGGCCAAAGACCCTCACGAATTCAACAATCTCGCCGGGGATTCCCAATATGACCCGGTTATCAAACGCCTCTCAGAGTACCTCACATTTCGTTACCCAACCTTCACCGCTGGTGAATGGATCGAAGCCGAAGACATTCCAAGACAAACCTCCTCCGACTTCAAACTCCGTGGCAATTGCCATTTCCACAAGGAGCATCTCAAAGCTTCCGGTGGTCAGGTATTGACTGCAGAACTTCGTGCCGGAACCGGAAGTTATCTTGATTTTGTCCTGCATGTTCCCCATTGCGGGACTTATTCACTGGCCGCAACACTCTCTGTACAAGGTTCCTGCACCGTGTTTGTCGATGATGTGGTGGATGATGCTGCCCAAGCCGATACCGGATATCCGATGAAGACCGCCGGCTGGTTGGAACCAACAGATGATCAACTCAAAGACGTTTCAATCGGGAGCATTACCTTTGATCAACCCGGACTCAAAATCATCCGAATCCTGACCAATGTCCCCAAACAGCGAATTCAAATTGACCGGGTCCAGTTTCTGAAAGGCACTCAGTTTCCCTATCCTAAGTCCGCACAAAAACCGACTCCTAAGGAATCTCTCCCTGCAGGAAGAACATCTCGAAAAACCTTGTGGAATTCCCATGAAGAATGGAACCGGGATAAACCGACCGTAAAGTGGGTCTTCCCCTTCATCGACAAGAACAAGGACGGCAAGATTGATGCCGCTGAATACCAGGCTCTCCAAGTCTACAAGAAGAAGCACAAGAATTGGCAAAAACAGGCCCGCAAGGAATTGGGATTATAGAACCACTAATGATCTTCATTGCATCTTTATAGGTCTCAATTTCGCATCCCAGCATGTTGTCTCCATTCAGCTCTTTTTCATTTCGCTCCAAGAGATCCCTTAACAGGCTCTCTTTTACCAAAGTCGTCTGCTCTTTCCCTGACTCTCAGGCTCGTCCCTCCATGCCGGAAATAGAGCAAAATCCAATGGAGGGACGAGCCTGCGAGTCCGCTTCTATGGTATCAGAAAAGTATAATACCAATTCCAAAAAGGTTTGATTGCTCTTCGGAAATATGAATCTCGTTGGAGTTCACGCTTCAG
>CAYSOI010000400.1:0-4268 GCA_964432425.1 uncultured Opitutales bacterium
ATTTATCGCCAATCGATTCCGTTCATCGGAGATTTGATGGATAAGTTGGAAAAAGCAATGGATGACTGTGATATCGTGGTGTCCAGTTACCTGTTTGCTCATTTCCGGGTGTTGGCGCAGAAAAAGAACAAGCCTTTTGCCGTCATTACCTTTTGTCACAACGTCGTACCTTCTCCTCACTATCCACCATTTCCTGCAGTCAAGCTCTGGCTAATGCCTCGGTTTGCCAAAAGTTTCTGGAATAAATTTTTGTGGAAAGCTTCTGATAGATTTATTCTGCTAGCCTTAAACCGCACAATGGGGAAGCACCTCAAGAGAGCAGGGCGGCCGAAAATTAAGAATTTTATCATGAACCCCGGGGACATTTCCCTTGTTGCGGTTTCGGGTAAACTGATGGAAATGACCCATCATTCCACGTCTTCTTCGAAATTTCAATTTACCGGATACCTGCGTTGGCAAGCGGCGGAAAATCCGGAACTGGGTTCGGAGTTAGAGGAATTTTGTGAAGGCCATAAAGTCCCGATTCTGAATTTTGGAAGCGTCTCTTTTGACAAAACTGAGCAAATAATGGAACGCTTCATGAACCATTGGCCGTCAGGCAAAAAGCTCATTGTCCAGACGGGGTGGGCCAATTTGGCTGCTTTTGTCCACCGAACTGAAGTGAAGGTCATCGGGAAAGTCTCTCATGACCAACTTTTCCGTTACGGTTCGGTAATTATTCACCATGGAGGTGCAGGGACAACAGCTTCCGCTTTACATGCAGGTGTACCCCAAATTGTGATCCCCCATTTTGGAGATCAGTTTCTATGGGCCAGGGAAGTTCGGAGATTGGGAACAGGCATCCGTGTACGCCGAAGAAGTTGGCCGGAACGGCTCATTTCTGGAGTGCAATTTATTGAGTCTGAGCCGATCTATCAGGAGCAAGCGACAAAGGTTGCCAAGATCTTAGAGTCAGAAGATGGGGAGCAGAATGCAGTGTCTGCTCTGGAAAGCCTTCATGCAAGTTGGCAAGCACGGGTTTAGTGAATACTAGAGTTCGTTGTGAACGAACAGGCGAGCCCCCAGTAATGGCTTCCTATCAGGCAAATGCCTGGCTAGGTTTTCGTTGATGGGTAAGAACCAAATTTTGCAAAAAAAAAGCCTGTGAGGGAGACTCACAGGCTTTTGCAGTTTCCGGTAGGAAACAAAATAGATTAAACAGCGTCCTTAAGTTTGGAACCAGCCTTAAATTTAACGGCTTTGGATGCTGGGATTTGAATCTTTTCTTTGGTCTTAGGGTTGACGCCAGTGCGGGCAGCACGGTCGACAACAGAAAAAGTACCGAAACCGATGATCTGTACTTCGCCATCATTTTTGACGCCTTGAATGACTCCTTCGAGTACTGCAGTAACTGCTTTTTCAGCGCAAGCTTTGGAGCAGTCGTCTCCAATGATATTTTGTACAGCTTCAACAAGTCCTGATTTATTCATGTGATTCGCTTAATTTTAGAGGGTTGATAAGTTCATGTTCGAGTTTTTAAAACTCTGCATCTATCTGGTCTACAGAAAGTAGGCCCGTCAACCCCAAATCCTAGAAAAATTCAACTTTTCTGTGATTTTTTTGAAATTGGGCGGAAATTTGGGTCAATTTCACCCTGAATTCCATCAATTGAGAGCTGTAGTAAACGATTCAGTGCTTCCAAAAAGGGAACATTTTCACTTTTTGAGAATTGTTCTGCCCTTTTTACCAACTGTTTTGCCATCTTCGAAGCTTGAGAAGAAGGAGCCCCCAATTGCTCGAAGATCCGAGCAACTTGTTTGTCTGCATCCGGTTCGGTTTCCATGTTCAGCAGGTCTCTCCAATATGTAAGGGATTTCCTGACGCCAGTTTCCAATCCGCGGAATCTTCGTTTTCCACGAATTTCCTCCGCAAAAGAGCCAAGCCAAGCCAAGTGTTCTCCGCAACTCCTGGACAGGCACTCCTGAGTTCTCCAGCTTCGGCCTCTCCACAAAGAATCTTTTCACCGGATGTGGGCACGACGCCATCTCCCTGCACCTGGTAGATCCGGCGCTGTACTTTTCCCATGGCTTTCAACCGGGCCATAACCTCCTGTCCAAGAAAGCACCCTTTATTAAAAGATACGGCCACCTCTTCCAAACCACCTTCCTGTGGCAATTCTTCAGGTCCTATATCCTGTGGCACGGCGATGACGCCATCCTGAAGTCGAATTTGCTCCAGTTCTTGTGCAGATCTGCAGTTTTCCGGAGTTTTCTCATTTTTCGGTAGGATGACATCCCAGTGCTCCGCCTTCATCCATCTGCCGGGAAAGACGAGCGTTCCCTCCGGTCGTTCCGGCTTCTCCCTTTCTTTTATAATGTAACTTCCTCCTGCCCGGACCAATTGGAACTCCACATCATCCGCGATGACATTCTCCTCCAACAAGTCCGCCAACTCTTCAAGAGGGCAGTGGTAACTCACCACCGCAAATTCATCATTCTGCAGCCCATAGACAAAGCCATCGGCACGGACTTTCCCTTTTAAGCTTAAAAACAATCCATAGGCCGAATCGCCTTGCTTGATTTCCCGTATGTCCTGGCTGAACTGACTTTGCAGATAGTCTCTGGCATCTTCTCCAGACACCTGAATCCATCCGGCAATCTCAGTCCTCCATCTCTCGTCTGTAGCTTTCATCATCTGCAAAATTAGAATTATCTCCGCATGCTGGACACTCATTGCACCTTTTCAAGCTTGATAGCCTACGGGAAAAAACTATCAACCTACGCCCCGTGCAAAAAACATCGGACATACGCATCACCCAGAACAATCCGCTTCCTACACCGGAGACCTTGCGTCAAGAGATTGCCAAGACTGAGAAGCAAGCGGACTTTGTTCTGGAATCCAGAAATCAGATCGCCCGAACCCTACGTGGGGATGACGATCGCCTTCTTGTCATAGTCGGCCCCTGCTCGATTCATGACACCCAGGCAGGCCTTGAATATGCTCAAAAGCTGGCCGATCTGTCACGTGAGGTGGAGGATCGCATCCTCATTGCCATGCGTGTTTATTTTGAGAAACCCCGTACCACAGTTGGCTGGAAGGGCCTGATCATGGATCCGGATCTCAATAACACCTGCAATCTTGAAAAAGGTCTCCGAACCGCACGGAATTTCCTGCGAGACATTCTGGACCTTGGATTACCCACCGCCACGGAGTTGCTGGACCCCATCACCCCGCAGTATATAGCCGACCTTCTTTCCTGGGCCGCCATTGGAGCCCGTACTACTGAATCGCAAACCCACCGCCAGATGGCCAGCGGTCTCTCCATGCCGGTTGGCTTCAAAAATGCCACTTCCGGCAATGTCAAAACGGCCGCAAACGCCATTGTCGCGGCTTCCAGAGAACAAACCTTTCTCGGTATTGACCGGGATGGCAAAGCCTCTGCCGTGACCACTTCTGGCAATCCAGACTGCCACCTGATCCTACGTGGTGGGGAAAATGGTCCGAACTACGATGCGGACTCCATTCACAGTGCTTACGATACTTTACAGAATTCGAGCATTCCAACCCACATCATGGTGGACTGTAGTCATGCCAACAGTTCCAAAGATCCAGCTCAGCAGCCACAAGTCTTCTGGGAAGTCTTAAAATACTTCCAGGATGATGAACATTCGGTAACCAGCGTTATGCTGGAAAGTAATCTCAAGCACGGAAGCCAGAAATTCCCTACCGCTGAGGGAGTCGAGCTGGAGTATGGAGTTTCGATCACCGATGGCTGCATCGACTGGGAAACGACGGAAGATTTAATTCGTGCTGCCTACGAACAGCTTTCCTGACCCCTTCACTCTTTGTTAAACCTAAACCTCTAACTACAACTACATAAAGTATCCCCCAATTATGAGCAATTCGCCAATTCGTGTCGCCGTAACAGGAGCCGCTGGTCAAATCGGCTACTCTCTTCTCATTCGCATTGCCTCCGGTGCTGTGTTTGGTCCAGACCAGAAGGTCGCTCTCAATCTGATTGAAATTCCCCAAGCCATGCAGGCTCTGGAAGGTGTGGTCATGGAACTCGATGATTGTGCTTTCCCATTGCTTCAGGACATCGTCGCAACCGACAATCTGGACACAGGTTTCAACGGAGCCAACTGGGCACTGCTTGTCGGCAGTGTGCCCCGCAAGCAAGGCATGGAGCGGAAGGACCTCCTCGGCATCAACGGCAAAATCTTCACCGGGCAAGGACAGGCCATTCAGAAAAATGCCGCCTCCGATATCCGCACCCTGGTGGTCGGCAA
>CAYSOI010000401.1:0-4266 GCA_964432425.1 uncultured Opitutales bacterium
GAGCTGCGATTCAGGACTGGAACAACGCCCACGCTCAGTTAGCAGGTCAGTTGGCCTAAGTTGTTTAACTTCTTTCATTCAAAGCCCCGTCAGGAAAACCTGCGGGGCTTTTTCTTTTCCAGTCTCTTTCATACCATTTTACAAAATGATTGAGCATCTGGATTTCGTTGGAGTTTACGATTTATCGTGCTTATCTGCCAAATCGAACACACTAAATGCGAACTCCAGGAATCACGCAGATACGGGGTTGTGCTCAATGGATTTTCAAACTGGTGTAAGTGAAATTCCTCATGTGAGATACGTTGTAAGCCGGGCTTTCTTGCTCATATGCCGGAGGCATTATAGCCTGTAGCCCCAGGTCGAGCGAAGCGATACCTGGGGTAGGTATATGAATATAAAATTGGACCCTGAAAGGTGTCCCAGCGTAGGTCGAGAGACTAAACTTGCTGGCACGCCCTCCGGGGTGCATGGTTGTATTTCCCAGGGGTATCGTGCGTTCCTCACTCAACCCCAGGCTAATAGCTGTAATCCCTCCAGGATATTGTGTTCATGAATTTTCACCAAGTGCCTACCCATCACGGCAACAGATGGAACGTTTTATACCAAATCGAAAAAGGTTTGGTTCGTCACAAGGAAATGGGATCTTGTTGGAGTTCACGCTTCAGCGTGTGTATGGCTTTATCTGCACGATAAATCGTGAACTCCAACGAATGCTCAATCCTTTTTCGATTTGGTTTTATCCAATATTGTTCATTGCCTCCAATTTTCCCCACACAACGGGATTGAGCTTTGAATGTGTCGGGACTTTCTAATCCGAGAGTGTCCGAGAAAAAGCCTCAAGATCTTCCATCAGGTTCTGAACCATGGCACGGAGCTTCTCTTCTGCTTCAGGGAGTGATTGAACATCCCCATTCTGGGCCAGGGATTCAAGCGAACGTACGGCGATGTAGGCATCGCACTGGGCAAACAAGCTGAGTGTCCCTGCGAGCCGGTGAGCCACCGATTCAATTTCCTTGAGGTCCTCTAGTTCTACGGATTTGGAAAGTTGTTCTAGCCGCTTGGGCATCTCATCGAGCAGCATGCTGATCAGCGTTTGAGCATGCTTGGTATCGTCCTGAAGACTTTGCATGAACGACTGAGGGTCGAAGGTAAGTTCCTGGCGAACTGCGGTGGGCTCGATGGTGGCGACTACGATCTCATCCCTTCCGCCCACCAACTTGTAGATCATTTCTAATAGCTGTTCCTGACGAAAAGGTTTGGAGAAAAACTCATCCATTCCGGCTTCGGCACATTGCTGAATATTATGGCTTAAGGCATGGGCTGTCAGTGCAATGATTGGTGTGTGGCGATCGCTTTCATGTTCCCTTTCCCGGATTATGCGTGTGGCTTGCAAACCGTCTACTTCAGGCATCTGCACATCCATCAGGACTAGATCGAACCGTTCCTTCTCCCAAGCCGCAACGGCTTCAGCACCGTTACCCGCCACGACCACGGTGTGACCATGCTTCTCCAGTAATCCCACTGCCACCATTTGATTCACCTCATTGTCCTCAGCCAGCAGAATCCGCAGGGGGGGAGCGGAAGAAGTGCTTTTTGTTTCAGGCTTCATCACAACTTGATTGATTGGCATGTCGCAAAGCACTGAAGCCACACACTCAATCAACTCGGACTGCTTGACTGGCTTGACGATGCACTTCGAGACGTTCAATTGCTCATACTTGGCGATATCGCTACGCTTGATATCCGAGGTCAACAGGATCACAGGCAAGTCCTTCCATTGGGATTGTTGACGCAACTCCTCAATCAAGGTGAACCCTCTCTCGCCTTCGCTCAGGTTCTCATCACAGAGTAATAAGTGATAGGTGTCTTTCAGGTCCGACGCTTCCTTTAAGGCCTCTCTGGCAGAGGTTGAATCCGTTACCGCCGTCACTCGTACCCCCCAGTGGATAAGCATGTCGTGGATAATGCGGCAGTTGGTGGTATTGTCATCAAGGGCCAGCACATGAATGTCCTGAAGTGATGCGAGGATCTCGTGGTCCAACTTGCTTTCGGCTGAATCTTCTACGTCAAATTGTGCCGTGAAGTGGAATGTGCTGCCTTCACCCAATGTACTCTCCACCCAGACCCGTCCGTCCATCGCCTTGACCAATGATGAGCAGATCGACAAGCCCAATCCCGTTCCGCCAAAACGGCGTGCTGTAGAAATATCCTCCTGGCAAAACGCGTCAAATATGGCCTGCTTTTGCTCGGGAGAGATGCCTATGCCGGTATCAGACACTGCAAAGTGCAGCGTAACCTTCTTATCTGCAAGTTTCTCCACTTCGATCGTGACGATGACCTCGCCACGTTCAGTGAACTTGATCGCATTACCTACGAGATTGATCATGACCTGCATCAGGCGGATGGGGTCCCCGACAAGTGAACCGGGTACGTCAGGCATAACTTTGCAGGACAGTTCTATCTCCTTGCCCTGCACTCGCCTCGACAGGGGGCGCAGGATATCGCTAAGCCGGTCCCGCAGGTTGAATGTCACTCGGTCCAGTTCCAGGTGGCCTGCCTCGATCTTTGAGAAGTCCAGGATGTCATTGATGACTTGGAGGAGGTGATTGGCCGAGGTGTTACTGGTGGTCAAGTACTCACGCTGCTCGGGCAGTCAGATTTGTATCAAGAGTCAGTTCGGTCATACCAATGATGCCATTGAGCGGTGTGCGGATCTCATGGCTCATGTTGGCCAGAAATTCGCTCTTGGCACGGTTGGCCTCTTCGGCGGTTTTCTGGGCCAGTAAAATCTTTTCCTCGTGCAGTTTTTGTTCCGTTATGTCACGTACGGTAGCCATCAGGACTGGCTGTCCGGCGTCAAAGTACTGTGTGAGTAATACGGTGGCCGGGATCAACTGGCCATCAATCCTCTGGTGCATCCACTCGAAGTAGTTTGAACCCTCCTGCATCGCTTTTTCGATCACCTTTGCAGCCTTCTCATGGGAAGGGCGTCCATCCGGTTGCAATTCCGGGGACACATCCTTCGGGCCGAGATTGCAGAACTCCGCCTCGTCCTTGACTCCGAACATCTCCACCGTGGCGGGGTTGCAGGAGGTGAAGTTCCATGTGGGCGGCTTCAAGGTCATCATCGCATCTCGATTACTCTCTGTAAGTAAACGGTAGTGCATCTCGCTGTCGCGAAGCTCCCTCGTACGTTCTTGTACCCGTTGCTCCAACATCTCCGATGATTGACGTAATTCTTCCGACTGCCCAATCAATTTCTTGTTGCTGACTTCCATCTCGGTTTTCCAGCGGCGCATAGCCCGAAACACCAACCACCAACTCGTGATCAACATCAATGTCGCTACCGTTGTCGTCACGATGCTAAGGAGATGTTGAGACCGTTGTGTCTCCCGCATCGAGTCAACCGACTGTTTCAGCAACAAGCTGATTTCCGCCATGCCTTCTGCATAGGCTTTCTTCTGGGTTTCGTACTCCATGCTGGACAGCAATTGTTGTGCTGCGGTGAGTTGATCCTGGTGAATCAACTCAAATGAACGTGTTTCCATGGCGACGAGCTTGTTATTGGCGACATCGATTTGCTCGACGGCTTCGCTCTGTCCTAAAGAGGGTACCAGACGGCTAGCTTCCTTAAGTGACTCATCTAATTGTGGAGCAAATTGCCTGTATCGTTCCTCCCATTGAGGGTCACCAGTCGCCACAGCCATTCGTGACGACATCGTCAAGACCTCATCTATGTGTAGGATTTGGCCACGAAGCTCATCGATACGAATGATCTCAGGCAGTTGAACGGTCACATAGTTATAGCTCCGGTAAGATACCCATCCCAACCAGCCGAGGGTCAACAGCATCAGCCCCACAGCCAGTGTAAGCCATGGGATTACGTAGTTTCTTTTAAGATGGTCAGGTGAAGAAATCATATTGGCTTGATTGAAACGATAATGGCAGGGCGTTCGCTCCAGAGGCTCCAACGCATTAGGTGTAGACCTCAGTTCACGATCAATCAAGGCAATGTGTCTTGGATTGAGCCAGACTGGTCAACGACAATTACAACTCTACATTGGCCTGCATGACTCTCCTCGGAGGGGCATTTCCAGATTTTCGACACTCGATGAGATGTGACCGGAAATCGGATGAAAGTATGTCCTACCAGAAATCGTATCTAGTCAGTGGTACCGTGAACTGATTATGCCTCAGGGACCAGGTGTTTATTGGCGTGGCCTTCGTTGAGGTCGACTCTTTCGGGGCGGCCTTTGTGCATGTAGA
>CAYSOI010000402.1:0-4265 GCA_964432425.1 uncultured Opitutales bacterium
AGTTCGATTTCATCCAAGGAACTGTCTTCTGCTTTTCCTTTACCTTGTCCTTTTCCTAACATGGTTGTGTGGTCAACCCAGTGCTTTTGCCCGACGATGAAACCACTGAAGGTATTCACCCTGGAGTCTATACCTTCTTTGCTTACACCTAAGTCTTCTTCCATGTGTTTCCAGAAGCCATTCATCCAGGTGATGAATACTTTGCCATTCATTGTTGCTCTGGATAGCCTCACCTGCTGCTGTAAATGAGCAAAGACACTGATTCGCTTCCTTCCGTATACTGGCCTGAATTCTTTTCGAATTTGAGTTCTTGGAGGGCATCCTGAGTTGTGCAAGAGCCTATTCCCGGAAGGGGAGTACTCTGTTGGATCAAGTAGATTCATCTTCTATTGCCCCTGGTGCTCTTCTTGTTTCACTACGTTATCCAGATCCATTTCCTTCCAAAGCTTCTCAAAGAGAACCACTCTGTTATCTGGAGTGTCTCCTATGGAGTAAGAGCCGGTGTAGAGAAGATTTCTCAAGTAGCTTGCTTTGGTCGCTGGATAGTCTCCTTTGTTTACTTTTTGATCCACCTCCACCAGAATGCCAGCTACCTGTCTGATAAAGTTTGCTGCTCCTGATCCTAAATAGTTTGTAGTTGGTTCCGGGTTTAGGATCTCAGTTAACTCGGTTGCCAATGTTTCAACGACTGTTGCCGGGATATCCCGGTCCTGGCTGAACGCCAGATAGGATGCTAGGGCTACTGTCGCTTTATTCCCACTATTGGTTTGTGCAGAAAGGGCCTCCAGAATGACTTTACCAAGATCTAAATCGCCCAACTTCTCTCTCAACCCATTGGCGACCACCAATCGCTTGAGAGGATCTGCCGTATTCAGTATCTCTTTCCAGGCACTGGTATCATCCAGTTGAATAATCTCCCATACCTGCTTGTGCATAGCCAGAAGCTTTGCATTGCCTGTTTTTCCTGTATTGACTGTTTCCGGAAGACTGTGAATCAAAGCCAGGTAAGCGGATTCTTCCCAGTCGCCAAAGTTTTTGGCATTTCTAGACCGCTTTGCCGGAACTCCTTCAATTACCGTTCTTGCCGCATGGATGGCCAGGATATTCCGATGTAGATTGGTGAGTCTCCTTGTCGAAAGATAGCCTTTTGTCTTACTGTATTGGTTTTCCAATGCGATGACATACTCAGCCAGTTGAACAGGAGGGGAGGACTGAAGAGCCAGATAAGCTTTTCTTGCCTTCTCAACGAGAAGTCCCGGGGACACTGTAAATGGATGCTCACCTGCATACTGATCTGATATTACCTTTAGGCGTGAGGTATGGTTCAGTTCACTCCAGGAAGGTGCACTCAGAATGAAGGAAAAACGATCTGCCAAAGCCGGGTCTAATGGTTCTGCCCCAAGATATTCCTCTGCTTCTTCAGTATCTGGTTCTGGTGGAGGGTTCATCGCTGCCCATCGATACCTCAGTTTTTCAAGCTGGATACCCTGTACTCTTCTTTCATGAACAATCGGGAAAAGCTTATTCTGGAGTTCAGGTCTGCAACGGTTGATCTCATCGAGAAAGACTACCTCAGCATCCCAGATGCTGGAGGGCGTGGAAATGTATTCCAAACTTGAGTTGGATTCATTTGGGATCGGGAAACCGACCAGGTCATCATAGTTGATCAGGCTGGAGTTATAGAATCGAAATTCCTGTTCAAGTGCTTTGGCTAACCGTTCAAGTATAAAGCTCTTGGCAGTACCATGTTTTCCAACCAGGAGTATCGGTTCTTCAGTAGCTAGTGCAGCCAGAATGATTGGGTCCAGGTCAGACCAACCTTCTAATCCTAAAGGTCGCGTCAATTCCAGGCGTTTGGATGCTTTTGAGGACGCTTTCTTGCTGCCCTGTGATTTACTCTTTCTTGCCCGTTTTGTTCCAGGCTGGGTTGATGTTTTCATGTAGTGCGTTTGGTTGTGGGTTAAACGCACCCTGCCCGGGAACAAAACCTTCCGTGGGTTTTTGCCAATTACGGGAGAGTGCTTGGATTCGGCCGTGCCTGCCGCACATCATTGAACCACCGTGGTGACACTCCCGTGACCCGGTTGGCATACCCTCTAAAGAGTATTTCTAAAGATGCATCTAAAGCACGAAGTTGATTAAAGAACGAAACACCAACCTGGTTGGGTTATCCGATAGTTGCAAGTGGATTGAGGCTTTATGACACAGATTGGGATTTTCAATTATCGTAGAGCTAATGGAAACAAACTGCCAGTATTTACCACTACACAATCAAGTCCCTGTACACTTGGTTTTTGGGATCATCGAGGTCAATTCCCCACTGCTCAATCATTTTGGTTAGAATCTCATTGGCAGCCTCCCATGGATTTGGGAACCCTGCAAATCTTGCTACATATAGCCAGTCGTATCTGCCCCAGTTGTCATCGAACGAAATCCTTACAAATGCCCATTCAAATTCATCTTCCTTCAGTGGCACTATGTAGAATGTCTCATCTATTTTCCAGGTAGTCCAATTTTCAACATCAGAGTCTATTCTCCCGATCTCTAAGCTGCCTGCAGGTAGTTTGTCTTCCAAGCGTTCTTTTGATGGACGCTCATCATCATCCAGATCATTCTCCTGATCACTATCTTCTTCCAGGAAATTTAAGGAGAAATCCTCCCACGATATCTTTTTCATACTCATAAACCTGTTCCTAATCTTCCATTTCTAGCATAGACTACCCACGAAGCAATTTCCTTACCATGCCCCCTGCACAGCAGAAAAAGCCCTGACCATTTATCTTCAGAGGAGCACCTTTCTGGATTCGCATCCAGGTTCGTTGCGAAAAGACAATGGAATGAATGTCATACCCATAATTCACAGTGATTTCTACTGAACCTGTTTTATATTCACGGTGGTGAGTCATTATGCTGATCTAATCATTCGTAGTCTTCTGCAAAGCTTTCGAATTCCTTCATGGCGTAATCTAGTGCATCCTGGCACGATTCAAAATACTCCGAGTTGTCGAACTCTACAGCTGAAATCCAGTATACAGGACCATAATTGTGGATGCATACATGAAATTTGTACCCTGTTGAGCCTGTTTCGAACCCATCAATTACGTCCCCGAATTCTTCAATACATTCCTCTGCAGCCTCCAGTTTCATTTCCGTGGAAATCTGCCTGCCATCGCTTGATAATCGATCGAGGACTTCAGAGTACTTTTCATCCTCTTCAAAGGAATCAATAAAATTCACAAGAGGTTGTGGCTCGATTGTCACGTTCTGTTCAGTGCCTGAATTTGATTTGGTATGGAGCTTGTAATTGCTGTATGACTTTGGAGGGAGCAGAATCTCCAGATGACTGTACTCAGGTGCTGCAAGGAATTTTTTGACTTCATCGATAATAGGGGATTTCAGTATCTTACTGAGTTCTGACAAATCAGCCTCTGAAATATTGCAGAGTATCCTTAGTAAGCCAATTTTTACCCACCCATCAGTCACAAACCATATTGAGAGGTCTTCCTCTGAAATGGGGTTCGAGTTGATTCTTGCTGTCAATGATTTTGACTGATTCTTCGCAAGGGTTCTTCGGGTAATTATCTCATTATACAGTCCTTCAAAGAATTTTGGAGAATTAAAGACTCTGGGTGCTAATGATACAACGGGTTCTGCTATAGTGGCGTCTCGTTTGCCTGACAGTTCAAGGTACTCAAAAAAGAGATCAAATAAATCTGCCTTAATATCTAATTGGTCAGCTCTACACATAACTTCCTTCAGTAGAACAATATCAGGTAGGTCCCCGATGTATTCTGCAAAGAAACTTTCTAAGTCTTCCTGCTGGATAATTTTAGAAATCTTATAGAATTGCGTGACTCTAGGCCATGGACACTCAAGAGGGGATAATCTGTCTAATTCAAGTCGATCTAGTTCAAAAAGATGCCCGTACAATCCTTCGACAGCATCAAAAGATTCTTCTATCAATAACTCTCCATTGTCATGACAATACTCCCATTGATTCTTAGGGCTGAATTTTATCCTTTCTTCCCATACACTTGAATGGCCAGGTGCATGTTGTACATCTCCCTTTAGGAGTAGGTGCCAATCTGTTTCAGAATTCTCCATTTGAATATAGCTTTGCCAGTTTAGATTCTTTGCTGTTTAGGTAAAAACCATCTATCATTAGCCTAACTGGCAATGATGTTGTGTGTCATAGCCAGCATATGGTGGCATCCAACTTTATGACACAACTTTCCCTTGCTAATTTTTGCCACATTCTGCAATCT
>CAYSOI010000403.1:0-4254 GCA_964432425.1 uncultured Opitutales bacterium
GTCAATAGGCCCAAAGTTACACAGATTTGCGTAAAGGCAGATAAAACTTTGTGGGGAGGGAAGATGAGGCTCTTCCATAATTTGGGTTTAGACACTTCGATCGTCATCACCAATAAATGGGATAATACTAATTAAAAGAAACGGGGCAGGCTATTGAAACGGGCTCAGCGTTCAAGCCTTAAAAAGAAGGCAGAAACCTGACTATCAAAGAGAATCTACCAAACAATTGGAACATTAGATAGAATTGTGGGGCTACTCTTTTATTAATTCTGCAAGAACGGCAAAAACTCGAAGAAACAAAGCAATATCCAGTTGCTGATGATGCTGAACACTCTTTTCCGGCCAGGCAGGTGGAGTCAGTTTCACGGCAGAAGCGGGTCCATACTGCAAGTCAGTGAGCTGAATTCCGGGAAACTGCATTTTGACCAGTCGACCGCTGGCATTTTGCACAAATTGAAACTTCTCAAGGCCCGGCTTCTGGTAATTTGGAAGTAATCCAGAATAAATGAGAGAATCCCCGGACTTGCTGGAAGGCAACGGGCATATTCCATGTTTTCGGTAGGTGTAAGCCAGGAGTTCCTGAAGCCCCTTTTGGCTGTTTAAAATTGGAGTGCTCAATAACAGCTGGCTCTTCTTTTTTGCCGCAGAAAAGTTACTCTCCATGGACGCTTCCGCACTAAAAGTAAATCCTCCATCCTCAGATTTTTCCACATTCATTGTTGGGGAAATAATCGGCCCGGGCTTTGGGAAATGATGGATGACGGATTCATCTTTAAAGAACAAGGTACTGTCGACATTGGTGGTTCGATAAGCCAGGATCAATTCATTGCCCTTGGTAAAGGTGATCTCCATGAAATTTTGTTTGGGCAACACTCCCACATAAACATACAAAGGTTTTGGATTCCCACTTTCTCCTTCATGAACAAGTTGCACTTGGAAAACCTCGGTATCTCCCAACATGGTCTGAATGAATTGATGGATCAAAACCGATTGCTGCTCAATAGAAGTGTTCACTGCCAGAAGCCCTTCACCAAACGCCTTCACCGTTTGTGCCCAAGCTCCCTCTGGATTCCCATTGTAGATTTCACCAAACACCTGCAGGGCTTTCGAATCCTGACCCAGTCCATAATAACTCAGCCCTTGCCAAAAACGAACTTCCGGTGCCTGCTTCACCTCTGCTGGCAGAGCATTGATTAAAGTGAGTGCTTCGGAAAATTGCTTATCTTCCAGCCGGTTCTGAATCTTCACTTTTTGAATCGATACTAACTTTGCCGTCTCAGCATCAAGAGATTCCAGGTAAACCCGCTTTAAAAAATTGGCCAGTTTTTCTCCTTCAATCACATGCAACCGTAGAATCCGCTCCTCAACCGAAAGTGTGCGGGAAAGGGAAATTTCCAGCAATTCCTGCTCAGTAGGGTCATCCAATTCAATCTGCTTCAAGGCTAGATTTTTTCGTATCTGTTTCTCAAGATCCGCATCCTTGGCAATCTGAGCAAAAAGATACCCCTTCAACAGCAAGGGTAAATTTTCAGATAAATCGCGATGGCCTCGAAACCGATTCAATCCCACGCTGTACAGTCGACAAAAACTCTTGGGCAAACCAGCCGGCTCCTTTTTGTAAAGCTTCTCAATCAAACCATCTAAAAACTTCGCAAACTTACTGGCATCCTCAAAGGTAGTGATCAGGTATCCCGCTTGAAAACTCAAAGGGTAATCCAGAAGCAACTTCCCGCGAAGTTGCTCGGCCTCCTTGGTTTTCCCCATGCTGGAAAACAATGTATACAAATCAAACGTTACCCTCGGAGCAAAACGATCCGTGGGAGAATTTTTTAAAAAAGAAGAAGCGGCCTGTACGTACTCCCCTACTCTTCCGGCTGGCAAATAGTCTTCGGGAATCGGGACCTGAGCCTGCAATCCTGCTCCCAAGGCAAGGCACAAAAGAAGCCAGATCGATTTGAACATCCGCCAAATCATCAATTATCCCGCAATATCTCACCTGTTTCACTCCACTCCCGGATTGAAACGCGTTTTCCATCTTTCCAGATGGCTTCTGACTTCAGGCGACCATTGGGATGCCACTCTTCAAAGACTCCAACCAACTGGTTCTTGCTGAAACGACCCTCAAATCTTTTCACTCCGCTCTCATACCAACGAGTCTCCACACCATCCCGCATCCCATTTAAGTAAGCAATCTCCGTAGCCTGTTCACCATTTGCATAATGAGAAGTCGCCACTCCTGTAAACAATTGCTCGTTATAATAAGCCAGCGAATCTCCTTCACCCACTTTTATCTTTTCCGAATCCACCCGCAGCACTTCCGACTCAGAAACTGCAGACGTTGAATCTTCAGACGACGCTTCTTCATTGTGGGCTGGGACTTGCTCAGAACTCTTTAAGTCCTCTTGCTCCTCCCCGGATTGCTGAGCAGGGCTTTCCTTGGGTTGCTTGCACCCAATCAAAAGAAAAAGCAGAAAACCAGCAGTGATCAATAATTTGTCCATCATCAGGTAAGGGGACTTCGAATGAGGACTTTCTACAAGATTTTTTAATTAATGGTGCGGACACTCGGGATCGAACCGAGGACGCAAGCTTGGAAGGCTCGAGTTTTACCACTAAACTATGTCCGCATTCACAAAAAAAGAGCGGCCCATTGAAACAACCTTGCCCTAAACGTCAACCACCCATTTGCTGAAAAATTCACCGAATCTTCACCTGCCCACTGTGCACACCATGAGCGAAGAAAAACCACAATCGACCAAACCGGAGCTGAACTTAACCCGCAACAAACCCTTCGCCAATTGGAAGGAGGAACGGCTTCACCTTAGAAATAAATGGGGCAACCAGGGCAGTCAGGTAAACCCACCCCAACCTCAGATTAAAGATTCAGGAAAGAAATCGTAACTGAAGAAATCTTTACTAAACCCAACTCCCACTATGAATCGTAGAAAAATCATCCAATCCGCCGCCGCCTCCACACTTGCTGCTCCCATCCTGCTCCGAGGGAAAAACCTCAACTCCACCCTCCAAATGGCCTCCATCGGCACAGAGGCTAAGGGCTGGTCTGACACCGTCATGATGTCGACCCACGATAAAGCCAAACACGTCGCCTTTTGCGATATCGACCTCGCCCGTACCGACAAAGCCAAGGACCTTCAGCCCGAAGCCCCCATCTTTCAGGATTACCGGGATATGTTTTGCAAACTCGATGGCAAGATTGACGCCGTTACCGTCTCCACTCCAGACCACATGCATGCCATCATCTCCATGGACGCCATGAGCAGAGGCATACACGTACATTGCCAAAAACCCCTCACCCACAATGTTTGGGAATCCCGACAAATGACACGGCTGGCTGCAAAAACCAAAGTCATCACACGGATGGGTAACCAAATTCACTCCCACAAATACTACCGTACCGGCGTGAAACTCATCCAGGACGGAGCCATCGGCAAAGTCAAAACCGTCCACTCCTGGGTCAACGCCACAGGCCACGGCAAATCCGGCCACAACATGCCGCCCCCCTCCTCACCAGTGCCCAAAAGCCTGGATTGGGACAAATGGATCGGCGTCGCCCCCATGCGCCCCTATTGTGCTGGCCGAGTCTACCATCCATGGGGGTGGAGAGATTGGCAGGACTTTGGAAACGGAGCCCTCGGAGACTTCGGCTGCCACATTCTCGACCCCGTTTTCACCGCCCTCAAAATTGCCAAACCTCCCCAAACCATCACCTGCACTGACCACACCGGAATCAATGACCACACCTGGCCAGCACAAAACACAGTCCAGTACACCTTCCCAGGTAATGCATTAAGTGCCAACAACACTCTCCCCATCACCTGGCTCGATGGCGGCAGACGCCCCAGCACAAGAGGCACACACGTCCCCGAAACCACAAGACTCCCCAGCTCCGGCTCCCTTTTTCACGGAACCGAAGGCACCATGGTACTCCCACATGTCGGCGCCCCAAGACTCTACCCGGAAGCCAACTACCCCGAAAAAATAGAATTCCTGGAAAGCCTGGACCACTACCACGGCTTCATTGATGGATGCATCACCGGCAAACAACCCACCGACGGCTTTGACTACGCTGGCCCACTCACCGAAGCCGTCCTGCTTGGAAACATTGCCGTAAGATTCCGTGACCAAACCCTCACCTGGGATGCCGACGCTATGAAACTAACCTCTCCCAAAGCCGACGTTTCCAAATATTTGACCCGAGAGTACAGAGACGGTTGGGAAATCAAACCCGTTTAA
>CAYSOI010000404.1:0-4243 GCA_964432425.1 uncultured Opitutales bacterium
TGACCAGCTCATGAAGAATGCCGTGGGCCAGTGCAGAATCCCGACCTGGGCGAACTGGAAGAAAGAGATCGGCGGTACGGGCAATGGGGGTGATCCGGGGATCAATAATGATGATTTTGCACCCGTTATCCCTGGCTTTCCAAACGTAGTCGGTCAGGATCGGGAAGCACTCTGCAATGTTGGAGCCTGCGATGATGAGGGCTTTGGCTTTGGGGATGTCGGACCATGGGTTGGCGCAGCGGTCTATGCCAAATGCCATTTTGTTTGCGGCACCGGCACTGACCATGCAGAGGCGGCCATTGTAATCGATGTTCTTCGTGCCGAGGGCAATGCGGGCAAACTTACCGTTGAGGTAGGCTTTCTCATTGGTCATGGAGGCTCCGCCAAGGAAGGCGAAGGCATCTTTGCCGTATTGTGCCTGAATGCGTTGGATTTCAGAGGCGGTTCGGTCCAGCGACTGCTCCCAGGTGGTATCATTGAAACCGTGTTCTGTCCTTTCCAGTGGAGCAAGGATCCGGTCCGGGTGTTCGTTCTGGAGGTAACGCTTTACGCCCTTGGGGCAGAGTTTGCCTTGGTTGACAGGGAACTCTTCCCATGGCTCAAAGCCGATTACTTTGTTGTCTTTGACTTTGAGCTGGATACCACACTGTACGCCACAGAAGCAGCAGTGGGTTTTGACGAGCTTATCGGGTTCACCATTTTCCCAACCTCCGGCTGGGACGTAGCTGGGAGTGGGTCCGTAGCGGTCGATGTAGTGTTGTTCTGGCTGAGTGAGTGTGGCCATTGGAAATGGGTATTAGCGGCGTAGGGGAGTGCCTTGGTTTACAGCAAGGAGTTTGCGGCGGCAGGAGGGGCAAGTGTCCTGGTAGTGAACTTCCCCTTCAGGAGTCTGGAAGCGATAGTTGAAGCCGAGGTCATCGAGGACCGTTTTGAGGTCATCGACATGCATCTGGGAGGCAAAGGGCTCGTTGCAGGACTGGCAGGTGGCCTGTGCGGAATGTTCCCCTTCTTTTTTGTATAGGGAGACACAGAGGGAGCAGGTTCGCTGGACGATGTGAAAGAGTTTTCCGAATGGGATGTAAAAGAGTAGAGAGATGACAGTAACCCAGTGAACCAGGGAGATGAAGCTGTGGCCTTTTCCTCCGAAGTATTTGTAGCTGGCAGTGAGCATCAGGCCTGTTGCGGCAACGGCAAAAATGATGATCAGGGGCAGTATGTCTTCAGCAAAAGTTTGGACAGCCTTGAGCCCTGGGTTGGTCAGGCGTCTCCATGAAGCCATGGAGATGCCGATGAGTACGAGAATGGCTGAAATGTTCAGGACGTTGAACATGAGGAAGGCTTCCAGGCTGTGGATTGAAAATTTCCGCACAGCAAAGCCAAAGAGGTGGACGACGTAGCTCTCGCCGAGTTCAGCAGGAAAGAAGTGGATCCAACCGAAGCTAAGGGGAAATGTAATGGCAAAGGCAAGTGTGCAACCGCCTGACAGGCAAAGGTGCATGATCCAGCGATAGGCACTACGTTGGCGAATGAAATCCTGGGCGGCAAAGTTCTTGCTTCCTGCCCCGAAAAGAGTGCCCGGGTGCTTCAAAAGCAAAGACAGGCCTCTTTTGAAGTACATACGGGAAGGCGGTCTCTGAGCCCAGACTGTAAAACGATAAGAAACCGCAAAGGCCGCCAACACACTGGCTACGGTATACCACTTCAATGCATGATCAAAGTCACGCATCCGGTGGGAACCGAAGTAGATCGCCAGGATAAGCAGAAGGCTCGTCAGTACCCCTGCCAGCAAGGCTTTGCTGTCAATTATTCGTCTCATTCAGCCTGCCTAGTGCAGACTGCGTGCCAGAATTTGTTTCAGGCACAGATGAGGTTAGTTTTAGACAGATTGGTGACGTTGTAAGAGAGGGCTCCAGGGCAGGAGTGTAAAGTTTTGTACACACTCAGGATTCAAAAATCTCGTTATAGATATCGTTTCTGAAAATGGCATTGATTTCCCTTCTGGAAGGTGCGTTTTGAGCGGGAATGAGGCCGTGTTTGACTAAGCCATCCTTGAGCCATTCTCCTTTTTCAAGAGTAGGTCGATTTACAATTTCACCTGTAAAGTGAAGAAACTTCTTTTGTGCACGATTTCTTTCAGCTCCAAATGCATAAACTGAGGAGAAGGACGATTCAATGATGGCGGGCTCCACATCCAGGTGACGAGAGAGGATTTTGGCAACGTCCCGGTTGTATTCGGGTTTATCGCATAGTATGGCCGCCTGATGAATCGCTTTGGTCATTGCGGCGAGGGTTTCAGCATTCTTTTTGGCAAAGAGCCTTGTGGTCAGCAGGACTTTTTCCGGGTGTTGATGGTGGAGGAATTCCGGAGAGGTCACTTCACAAAACCCTGTGCCTTGAAGCACGCAGTAATTATTCCATGGTTCATCTGCACAAAATGCATCAATATTGTGTGAGGAGAGATTTCGCGGCATCTGGCGAGGCGGGAGTACTACAAACTCGACGATGTCGATGGGGATTTTGCACTTCTCCAACCAGTCGAGAACTAGGATTTTGTGGGCAGAAAAATGGGAAGCGACACCAATTTTCAGGATTTTATCCCGGTCTTCGTTTTCAAGATACTGTGAGAGTTGGATACCATTTTTGACCCCCAGACTTAGAAAACGTGAGGAGAGAGTGATGGCTGTTCCCTGAACGTTGAGGATGTAAGCCGTCTGTAGTTTGAGATTTGGAGATGGGGAGTTTTGCCATGGCTGAAATAAAAAGGATGCTGGGCCATGGGCTGCTTGAAATTGACCGTTTTCGAGTTTTTTCTGAAGGGTAGCCCAACCAATTTCTTTCTTTAAAATTACATTCAGTCCATTTTTTCGAAAAAAACCGAGATGCTGTGCAATTAATATCGGTGCAGCGTCACAAACTGGATAAAATCCGATTTTGATAACATCGGGTAATGTGGTATGAGCATGGCGTTTCCGAGGAATAGAGGCTGTTGATCGCCTGCGTTGTTTCACCATGGTAAATTTTGACAGTTATAATGAAATATATGATATTGGTGGTGATTTAGTGGGGGGGAACTAGGATACAAACAAATTTACGATAACCTTAATGGATATTTCAGGATTAATTGATAGTCGGCAGTTGCATATTTTTAATGCACTTGCATCTACAGGCTCTTTTACGAAGGCGGCTCGAAAACTGTTTTTGACACAATCAGGGGTGAGTCATGCGATCAAGGCATTGGAAAAAGAACTAGGCTGTACTTTGGTTCGTCGTCAAGGACGCAATATCAGTTTAACCGAAGCAGGTGAGTACCTGCAAGAAGAAGGGTTCAAGATTTTGAAGTCCCTCGGGGATTTAAGATCTGAGCTGGAGGATGCTGATCGCTGGGGAAAAGACGGTACACGCCTGAGGTTGGCCGGGAGTTCAAGATTTTGTCAGGAATTGTTGCCAGGAGTGCTAGGCGAGTTTCATGAGAGTTTTCCGCTATGCAGGATGGAAGTTTACAATATGTACACTCCCGAGGCATTGGAATTTTTGCTCAAAGGCCGGGTTGATCTGGCTTTGACGTTGAAACCGGAAAAGGAAGATCGCCTCGATTATTTGCCGTTGTTTGAGGATAAATTACAAATCATCGTACCTACAGGCCATGAATGGGCTCATTATGGTGCAATTGAATTATCCCAGATCTCGAACCAGTGTTTTATTTTACCAAGTCGAAATAGCTACACTTACCGTTTGATTCGTCAGTATTTCAAGCGTTTGGGGATGCCGATTAGTTCGTTTGTGGAAATGTCCAGTGTTGAGTCCATTGGAGCATTAATTCGAAGTGGTTTAGGAATCGGCTTATTGCCTTCCTGGACGGTTTGGGAGGAGTTGGATGATGGGGAGTTGGTTGCCCTTGATTTGCCGGAATCTGAAATCAAACGGGAATGGGTCATTTCTTATAGTGCAGGAAAGAAGTTGAATTCCTTTGAAGAGACCTTTGCAGGCTTGGCGGAAGAGTTCTGCCAGGCAAGCGATGTGTTTTTATAGCACACCGCTGAGCTTTTATTTTTTAAAGTAGAGAATGAGAAGCGTGATTACCTGAGTGACTGCCAGAAGCAGGGCGCTTCTTTTCCAGAATTTCCGGGAGGTCTTTGGTAATAAGGAAGAGGGCGTGCTGACTTTGGGGAGATTTGGGTTAGGGGTCTGTAACCCGACTTTCTTTTTAGAAAAATAGTCCGACCCTATTCTAGCAAAGGGCTCA
>CAYSOI010000405.1:0-4239 GCA_964432425.1 uncultured Opitutales bacterium
CCTGGGTGAACTGGATTCCTCGATTCCAATTGACCGTACCGGATTGAAGGGCTAGCAGATGGCTGAAATCTTAACCCTGTGTAATTTCAACACTTCAGGCTCCAACTGGCTTCTTCTTATGTTCTTTTCGACCCGTTTCTTCACATGTGTTCTTGCTTCCTTTGTACTTGTCGGACAATGGTTTTCCCCCGTTGTCGCGGCCCCAAAAGGCAAGGTGGCCAACGTGGATTTGACCAAGGGGGGCAAGATACCGGCTGGTGCGTCTCATGATTGGAATCTTGGTGGGACCGGGGCTCGTGGCTGGATGTACAGTGAGCGGTTGACTACGGTCAAGGCTCGGCAGATTGGGATTACCAAAGTGGCAAAAGGCTCGCCGGCGGATGGTGTGCTCAAGCCAGGGGATGTCATCCTTGGCGTTGGTGGGAAAGTGTTTTCCTATGATTCACGTACGGAGTTTGGGAAGGCCCTGACATGGGCGGAGAGTGAAGCGGGCAAGGGGCAATTGAAACTTACCCGGTGGCGGGAGGGCAGTACGGCAGAAGTGACGGTAAACTTACCGGTTCTCGGCACCTACAGTGCAACTGCACCCTATCAATGTGAGAAATCCAGGCGGATCTTGGCTCAAGGCTGCGAAGCTTTGGCGAAGAAGATGGCCAGTCCGAATTATCGTGGCAATCCGATCACTCGTTCGCTCAATGCTCTTGGGCTCTTGTCGAGTGGTGATCCGAAATATTTACCATTGATCAAGAAGGAGGCTCAATGGGCAGCGGAGTACAAGGTGGAGTCCTTTGCCACCTGGTGGTATGGCTATGTCCTGATGTTTCTCTCTGAGTACGTGATTGAGACGGGGGATACTTCGGTGATGCCAGGCCTGAAACGCATTGCCATGGAAGCGGCAGAAGGGCAGAGCAATGTTGGGTCATGGGGCCACAGGTTTGCCAAGCCGAATGGCATTCTCATGGGCTACGGGATGATGAATGCTCCGGGAGTTCCCTTGACCACGGCTCTGGTTCTTGCCCGTGAAGCTGGAGTCCAGGATCCCAAGGTGGATCTGGCTATCGAACGCAGTGCCAGGCTTCTGCGATTCTATGTAGGCAAAGGTTGTGTGCCGTATGGTGACCATGCTCCCTGGATGCAGACCCATGATGACAACGGGAAGAATGGCATGGCGGCGGTCTTGTTTCACTTGCTGGGCGACTCGGTGGCCGCTGGCTATTTCTCCAGCATGAGTGTTGCCTGTCATGGAAATGAACGGGACCAGGGGCATACTGGCAACTTCCTCAATATTACCTGGGCCATGCCTGGAGTTGCCCTTTTGGGACCCAATGCATCTGGAGCCTGGATGGAGGAGTATGGTGGTTGGTACTTCGATCTGGCCCGCCTGCATGATGGCACTTTCCTGCATCAGGGACCTCCAGCGGCGAAGTCAGACCGTTTCAATAAATGGGACACGACAGGTGCGAATCTCCTCGCCTATGCCATGCCTCTGAAGAAGCTGCGTATCACGGGGAAGGGCAAGCAGGTTGTCTCGCATCTCAATACGGCTCAGGCCAAGTCGGTCGTGCAGGATGGTCGCGGATGGAACAATTTGGATCGCAACAGTTACTATGATTCGTTGACAACGGAACAGTTGCTTGAACGCTTGGGAAGCTGGTCTCCCGTGGTCCGGGATCGTGCGGTCATGGCACTGGGCAGAAGCAAGGCCGAGGTGCAGGCCTCTCTGGTGAAGTTGCTCCAATCGAAGAATCGTTATGCCCAGTATGGGGCTTGCCGGGCTTTCAAATATGTGAAGGGCGACCACTCCGCCGCGTTGTCGGTACTCTTCAGCCTGCTTTCCTCGGAAGACCTGAATCTGCGCATCCTTGCGGCCGAGGCGATGGCTGGGATAGGGGAGAAAGCCAGGCCTGCCATCCCGGCAATGCTCAAGCGGTTGGCGAATCCGAATACAAAAAACGATCCTCGCCGGATGGAGCAGCGGTATCTGACTTTTGCATTGTTCAATAAACGTGGCGGGTTGATCGGCCAGTCTCTAGAAGGTGTGGACCGTGCATTGCTATTGGATGCGGTTCGTGCAGGTTTGACCAATGAGGATGGCCGGGCACGTGGTAGTTTGGCATCGATCTATGACAAACTCACTCTTGAGGAAATTCGCCCTTTTCTTCCTGCTATCCGAGATGCCGTTGCTGAGTCGGCTCCCAGTGGCATCATGTTTGCCTCTGGAATCCGGAACGAAGGTCTGCGTTTGTTGGCCAAGCACAATGTGGAGGAGGGAATTCAGGTTGGAATCGATTACCTTACTGAAACCTGGCCGGACTGGGGTGCTGCCCGCCGCAATGAACAAATCCTCAAACATCTGAAGTCCTATGGAGTTCACGCCAAGCGTATCGTTCCCCAGCTTGAGAAGATCGCCGAGGAAATGGCTTCAGGTCAGAAAGCTAGACAGCCTGATCGGGATAAGAGTGAAATTATCCGCAAAGCGATCAAAGAGATCCAAGCCTCGACTCACAATCCCAAGCTCATCCGAATCGGGTCTTAAACTGCAGATTCCCTGCGAACTCTTTCTATGGATGTCTGACAAACCCAACGTTCTTTTCATCTTCGCTGACGATCTGCGGCCTGAGCTGGGTTGCTATGGTTGTGAACACATCATCAGTCCGAACATCGACCGGCTTGCCGGGATGGGCAATCACTTCGAAAAATGCTATGTGCAGATCGCAGTGTGCAATCCTTCTCGGGCCAGTATGCTCACCGGCAAACGGCCGGATGAATTGAGTGTCTGGGGATTGGATACTCACTTTCGGACGACCCACCCGGACATCGTAACTCTGCCGCAGCACTTCATGGCCAATGGTTACCACACCACTGCCATTGGAAAGATTTATCACAACGACAAACCCGATCCGGTCTCCTGGTCTGAACCACGTTTGGCCATCAAGGGTTTCCCTTACGATCCAGACGCCGTTTATCTCGACAATCATAACCTCGAGTATCTGGAGCAGAGAAAAGCCACCATTACGGCTGAAGGGAACCGAGAGAAGTTTATCGACCCGTTCGGCATGTGGTATCTCAAGGCCAATGCCACGGAAATGCCCGATGTGCCGGATGATGCTTACTATGATGGAGCACAGACCGATGTGGCCATCGACAAACTCAGTGAGCTGGCGGGCAGGGACCAACCCTTCTTCTTCGGGCTTGGCTACTATCGTCCACACTTGCCCTTCAGTGTCCCCAAAAAATACTGGGATCTCTACAGCCGTGAAGCGATTGAGTTGGCGGAATTCGACATGCCCCCACTGGGTGCTCCACCCATGGCCCTCAACAACATGCGGGAACTTCGCGGCTATGCAGACTTTACCGACTGTGAGCATCCCAATGACGGGCAACTCCACCCCGATGATGCCCGCTTGTTGCGACACGGCTACTTCGCCTCGGTTTCCTACATCGACGCCCAGATCGGCAAAGTCATGGACCACCTCGAATCCCTCGGCATCCTGGATGGCACCATCATCGTCCTCTGGGGTGACAATGGCTGGAAACTCGGCGATTACGGGAGCTGGTGCAAGATGACCAACTACGAAATGGACACCCGTGTGCCCCTCATCATCAAGCCCGCCCAATCCTCCTCCCAAACAGGTCCTCGTGACCAAATTGTCGAGTCCGTCGACATCTACCCAACCCTCTGCGACCTCGCCGGATTGCCCCAACCCGAATGTCTTTCCGGCAACACGTTCGCCCAGCATTTGACCCAACCCGATGCCCCCGGCAAGTCCCACGCCTTCAGCCAATTCCTACGCTACGGCATCTGGCATGCTCCCGATGGGGAAGAGACCATGGGGTATACCATCCGCACACAAGACTGGCGATACGTCGAATGGTTCCACAGCCACAGCGACCAATGCATCGCTAAAGAACTCTACGACATTACCTCCCAGGGACTGGAGCAACAGAACCTTGCCGGCCAACCTGCCTATGCAAACAAAGAATTGGAACTTGCCACCGAACTCTCCGCCTACCGCGGCCAAACCCTTCCCTTGACCCCAAGTGCTACCCGGTAAATCATTTTAACCCTAACCCGGCATAGCCGGAACCAAATGTTGGAGTATTGGAGTAATGGATTATTGGATTGAGGGAAATGGACTCACCCTTGCGTGATTGCCATCCTGTACGCCAACTTCTCCATCATTCCAGCAATCCGCGAAATTCCCACTGTTTTGCTTGAGTTTCAACTGTGGCATTTAG
>CAYSOI010000406.1:0-4237 GCA_964432425.1 uncultured Opitutales bacterium
ATGGAAAATTACTGTATTCGTTGTCACAATGAAAAGAAGCAGAAGGGCAAATTTCGCATTGATAACCTTTCTCGGGATTTCGGAGACGAATTGGTGGCTCAGGATTGGAGTGAAATTCTCACCCGGATCAATGCCGCCGAAATGCCGCCCGAGGATGAAAAGCAACCCACGGCGAAGGAGGTCGGCGAAATGGTAGGTTGGATTTCGGAAAAGATCAACGAAGGGCTTGCCGCAAGAATGTCCCGGCGTGGTCCGGTCACTTTGTATCGACTGAATCGGGAGGAGTATGCCAACACCGTATATGACCTTCTGGGGGTCCACTTTGATGTAGAAGCTCCGGGAGCCTTCAATGAAGACCCACGTTGGCATGGCTTCAATCGGATCGGCTCCCTGCTTTCCCTCTCCCCTTCTCATGTTGATCGTTACTTTGAGGCCGCTCAGAAAATTATTGCCGATGCGTTTCCGGCACAGATTCCAAAGGCCACGGCGGGACGAGTCGAAGCCAATGATGCCAAAGCTCAAAAGTGGCTACAGGAGAACAATGTGGATGGACCGGTGAGAAATTTACTGCTCCCTGGTGTAACTTCCAGAAGCTCGATTCATGCAAGGGAAGCCGGGCTCTACAAGATTCGGGTCCAACTCAGTGGACTGCCTTCCTTTAAGGGGCGACTCCCCCATCTCACGATTTGGGACAACCAGGTAAAGCGAAGTCTCCACGGTCAGGATGTCATCGCTCCAGAGGACAAGCCCACTATTGTCGAATTCGAAACCTACCTCCCTGTCGGTCGACTGAACCTGATGAATGAAGCACCGGGTACGTTTGAGGCCTTAACTTTGGCTCTGACCCGCACGACACCATTTACCAACACCCAAGAACGCCGCTTCACTCACCCTTCCAGTTACAAACTCTACAAAGATAACGGCGATCCCATCTTTCCCATGCTGATCGTCGATTGGGTGGAATGGGAAGGCCCCATTCTCACGGATGCCAATGCCCGGAAACGGGAAGGCCTATTTCCAGAATCTGAAGAGAGTAAAGACGTACGTACTTCATTGGAGAGGTTTTTAGAAACCGCCTGGCGACGTCCTGTCCTGGACTCCGATGTGGATCGATTTTTCAACGTCTACAAAATGGAACTCGCCGCAGGAGAAACGTTTCGTTCTGCCTATGCAGCGAGTCTTGTGGCAGTGCTCACGGCAAAAAACTTTTATTACCTCGAAGAAGGGTCTGCAGAGAGGAAGAGAGACCACATCAATGAATGGGAACTGGCATCCCGCTTATCCTACTTCCTGTGGGGATCGATGCCGGATGAGGAGTTGTTTGCCGCAGCCCGGAACGGCACACTCCGGCAACCCAATGTCCTCCAGGCTCAACTTCAACGAATGCTGAAGGATCAAAAGACCCATCGCTTTCTGAACACCTTTCCCAAACAATGGCTACAACTCCACAAAGTCGGCATGTTCCCACCCGACGGCGACCTGTACCCGGATTATGATAACTGGCTGGAAGAAAGCATGATCCAGGAATCCACAGAGTATTTCAGTGAGGTCTTTACCAACAACCTCCCAATTGGGGAGTTTCTGGATTCAGACTGGACGGTTTTGAATGCCAGATTGGCCATGCATTACGATCTCCCAAGGATCAATAAATCCGGATTTCAGAAAGTGCAATTCAAGGAGAGTTACCCACGTGGAGGGCTACTCACCCAGGCATCGGTACTTTCACTGACATCGGATGGCGTACGACATAGACCTGTGCACCGGGGAGTCTGGATCTGGGAAAGCATCTTTGGCAAATCCCCGCCACCGCCACCACCCAATGTTGAGCCATTGGCCCCCACGCCCTCTGAGAAACCAAAGGCCACCGTTCGCGACCAACTTGAAGCTCATGCCAGCAACCCTAATTGTGCCTCCTGTCATCGCAAAATTGACCCACTGGGTTTTGCCTTCGACAACTTCAATGCCATCGGCCAGTGGCGAGAACGCGAAGTCGTTTCTGAAGGAGTGGGGGAAAACCCAAAAGTGAATGCATCCGGCACTCTTGCAAACGGGAAAACCTTTTCCGGACCCGCTGAATTCAAGAAACGCCTGGCCGAAGACGAGGATCCATTTGCCGAAGCCCTGACGCACCAACTGGCCACTTTCGCCCTTCGTCGAGTCATGACCATTGATGATATGCCCAACCTTCATGCCATCGCTCAGAACGCCAAGAAAGACAACTACCGGCTTCGCAGTCTCATCGAAGCCCTGGTTCTTTCAGAATTATTCCAAAATCGGTAAACCACATGCATTTACTCCAATACGGACTCCCCTTCGCCTTATTCCTGACAACGGCAACTCTGCCTCTTGCCGGTCAATGGAAACTGCACACCATCGACAACACCTCCAAAGGTGCAGACGGAGTACGCTTTATGGACATCAATGGTGACCAACATCCCGACATCGTTACCGGATGGGAAGAAGGCGGTGTGGTACGGATTTACACCAATCCAGGCAAAGACCCTCGCAGGAATTGGAAGATCCAAACCATCGCCAAAGTCAAATCCCCCGAAGATGCTGTCTTTGTGGACCTCGATAAGGATGGCAATATCGACGTCGTCAGCTCCTGCGAAGGTGGCAACAAAACCGTCTATGCTCACTGGGCTCCCAAAAAAACTGATGGAGAATGGAAAACCGAACCCTTTCCTGCCACCATCAGGAAACAGTCCTTCATGTACACCTTGCCCGTGAACATTGATGGCCAAAACGGCATTGACCTCCTAATTGGTGCCAAAGGGTCCGGATCGCAACTCGGATGGTTGAAATCCCCGCCCAATCCCCGTGATCTCTCCAAATGGACCTTTCACCCGCTTTACAAAACCACTTGGGTTATGTCCATTCAGGATCATGACATGGACTCCGATGGCGACCTTGATGTGCTGATTTCCGACCGAAAAGGCCCAAAGTCGCAAGTCCTCTGGCTCGAAAACCCAGGACACCAAGCCAATCAAAAGCATCAACCCTGGAAATCGCATACCCTCGGTGCCGTGGGACGGGAAGTCATGTTCATTGATTATCAGGACATCAACGGCGATGGCCGCAAGGACGTCATTGTTCCCGCCAAACCCCGCGACATTCTCATCCTCTTTCAACCCAAAGACCTTTTTCAACCCTGGAACTCTCACCAAATCACCTTTCCCAAAAACAAGTATGGCACATCCAAAGCAGCCCGTGCCGCCGATCTCGATGGAGATGGCAACATCGACATCGCTGTGACCTGTGAACACGCCAACGGAAAACTCTCAGGATGCTTCTATCTCTCCTGGAAAGACTCCCCTATGGATGCCACATGGAAAGATACTGACATCGGCGGCCCCCTTGGACTGAAGTACGATCGCATTGAACTCATCGACATTGACGCAGATGGGGACCTCGACCTCTTCTCCTGTGAAGAACGGGACCAACTCGGGGTCTTCTGGTACGAAAACCCCACGGCATCAAAAAAGTAATCATGCCCACCGCAATCGCCATTGCCGCTCACCCGGACGACATCGAATTCACCATGGCCGGGACTCTTCTCCGGCTCAAAGAACAAGGCTGGGACATCCATTACCTCAACATCTCCTCCGGCAACTGCGGAAGCCAGCAAACCGGCCCCGAAGAAACCGCTAAAATTCGAGCTGAGGAAGCCAAGGAAGCCGCTGCAATTCTAGGAGCCACCTGGCACCCGCCTTTCTCCAATGACCTGGAAATCCTCTACGACCTCACACATCTTCGAAAACTGGCCGCCATCGTACACCAAGTCGCTCCCGACATTGTCCTGACCCATTCCCCTCAGGACTACATGGAAGATCACACCAACACCTGCCGCCTCACCGTTACCGCAGCCTTCACCCACAGCATGCCTAACTTCCGTACCGATCCCCCCACTCCACCTCCCTTCAAGGAAGTTGCCCTCTACCACGCCATGCCCCACGGTCTACACGACCAGCTTCGCAATAAAATCAAACCCGATCTCTACGTCGACATCACCCCACACTCGGACACCAAACACCAAGCCCTCGCCGCCCATCGCAGCCAACACCAATGGCTCCAGGCCAGTCAAGGTCTCAACGCCTACCTCCAAACCCAACTCGACCAAGACCACAAAGTCGGCCAAATGTCCCAATCCTACAACAAAGCCGAAGGCTGGAGAATCCACAACCCCCTCGGCTTCCATTCCCAAAAAGAAGACCCCCTCACCCAAGCCTTGAAAGAC
>CAYSOI010000407.1:0-4235 GCA_964432425.1 uncultured Opitutales bacterium
TGATAACCGACCAGCTATGAATACCCAATGCATTCAGGCGACGATCTTATGTATTGTCGCGACAACCCTTACCGGACAGGAACCCGTCCAGGAACTCCCCTCTGTCAGCGTCACGGCGACAAAATTTGATACGCCTCTCTCGGAACTGTCGACCCCCATTCACATCCTTCACGAAGAAGATCTTCAACAATCGGGAGGTCTTTTTATCCTGGATGCACTCCGCACTGTGCCAGGCGTCCTTGCCTTGCCGCAGGGAGGGATTCACGGAAATCACACTCTCCGGCTTCGTGGTCTCTCCGTAGAACAGAATGTGATTCTCATTGATGGTGTGGAAATGAACAACAGTGCCTCCCTCGGGGCTAGTTTTGACTTTGGAAACCTCACGTCTGCTGGCATTGAACGAATCGAAGTCCTGCATGGTCCCCAGAGCAGTCTTTACGGAGCCGACGCCATTGGTGGTGTAATTCATGTGATCACGAAGAAGGGCCAGGAGGGAGAGCCTCAGAATTCATTCTCGTTAAAAGGTGGTTCCTTTGGGACCTTTCATGCGGACATGAATGTAGGAGGACACCAAGGGGATTGGCGATACCACTTCTCTGCCCAGCATTATCGCTCGGATGGAATTTCCTCCGCTGCAGCAGGCACGGAGAAGGATGGCTACGAACAAAATGCTGGAAACCTTTGGTTGCGATGGCAACAAGCCGAGAACTTTGCCCTCGAAGCGCAGGTTCGGATGGCTCGAAATACCAGTGAATTTGACGCCTTTGATTTCAGCGGCAATGCCATCGATGATCTGGATAACATCGAGAAAGACCTCACCACAATCTACAGCATCACTCCCATCGCCGAACTTCTGGACGGCAAATGGGAATCCAAACTTCCGCTCAGCATCTCCGTCACGGATAACAAAACCGTCGATGACTGGAGTGCTCCCAGGAAGTTGGAAAACACGCAACCCAAAGCGGCCTGGATCAATCGTTTTCATTTAAATGAGCAGAGCAAGCTGACCTTGGGGACCGAAATCGAAAGTGAAGAAGCGATCATCAATAACGTTTCCACCTTCTCCGGACCAGAGCCCACCATTGACCGCTCTCTGGAGTCCCATGCCTTTTACGGGCTCTTCCAATATTCTCCTCACCAGTCTTTGAGATTCGAAGTATCAGGCCGAAGTGACATCACAGATCATTTCGGCAGCGAAGATACCTACCGAGGTGCCGCAGCTTGGAACGTATTGGAAGACACGCGGATTCGTGCCGCCTATGGCACTGGTTTTAACACACCCACCATTGCCCTCCTCTATTCCTCGTGGGGCAATCCGGACCTCCAGGCGGAGACCTCCAAAAGTTACGAATTTGGCCTGGATCATTCCTTCACTCAACTTCAGACAGATCTGTCCTTGACGTGGTTTCACAACGACGTGACCGACCTCATTACCTGGGACAACAATGCCTTCCAGTATGCCAATATTGATGCGGTCGAAACCGAAGGCATCGAAGTCTCTGCCACATGGAAACCACTGGACTTCGCCCACGTTGATTTGAGTTACACCTACACCGATGCCATCAATCAGACGACTGGCAATGATCTTGGCCGGACACCTGAACACATCTTTGCCGGTTCCGTTTCCGGGAGTTTCCTGAATGATCAATTGCATCTCAACCTGGAAACGCTTCACTACGGCCAACGCTTTGATGGAAATGCAAACGACAACCCTATGCCCTCCCACACCATCTGGAATCTTTCTGCGAGATATTTTCTAAACAAAGACGTCCATCTCCATGCCAGAATCGACAACCTCTTCGACAAGGACTACCAGTATGTCCGGGGATACAATACGTCTCCTCTGGCCGCTTACGTAGGAGCCACTTTCTTTTTCTAAAAATGACCAAAGGACAAATCCATACACGAGGTGGCGACAAAGGCACTTGTGCCCTACTTGGCGGAAGCCGAGTGGATAAAGACCACGTTCGCATCGAATGCCTTGGCGAGGTTGATGAAGTCAATTCCTTCATCGGCTTGCTCCGGTCCAAGCTCCCCGTGGATCACCAATGGCAACAAGGTTTGCAGGAGATTCAAATCACCTTGATGGACAGCATGACCCATCTGGCCACACCTCCGGAACATGCATCAGAAGTCACCACGCCCCTGCCAACCGAGCAAGTTTTGCAACTGGAGCAGTGGCTGGATGCAATCGAAGAAAAACTCCCCTCCACAACCGACAGCTTTCTGCTTCCCGGAGGAAGTGAAGTCTCGGCGTTGTGCCATGTGATCCGCACCGTCGCCCGAAGAGCCGAACGCCGCATCGTGAGCCTGCACAAAGTAGAACCCGTGCCACCAGAAATCCTTCAATTCCTGAATCGTCTCTCGGACTTGTTTTTCAAGTTTGCCCGTGAAGATTTGGCCAAGCACAAAATCCCCGAGGAAAAATGGAAACTCTTCGTCTACAAAAGCTGATTCTGTTTGGGGTACTGCTGGCGGCAAACGTATCGGTGGCGGCCCCAAACCGGATCATCAGTCTGGCTCCGAACGTTACCGAAATCCTCTACGCATTGGATGCCGGGGATCAGATGGTGGCCAGAACCCGATATTGTCTGTACCCGCCGGAAGCTGCCAAGTTACCCCAAGTGGGAGGTATCACAGATCCATCCCCGGAGGCGATCCTGGCCCTGAAGCCGGACCTTGTTATTGTCAGTAAACTGACACCCCTGGCGGCTTACAAGCAACTCCAAAGGCTTCGGGTTCCCCTCCTTGCCATTGAAGACCCTGGGTTAGAAGGCATTTACACCAACATTGAGAAGATCGCCGAAGCAATCGGCAGACCTGCCAAAGGAAAACAACTGACTCAACAAATGCGGAAATCCATGAATCAGTTGAAAGAAAAAGCCACGGCCCTCACTCCTGAAAATCGACCACGAACCCTCCTTCTCTGTGGAACTTCCTCCCACTTTTGTGCAGGCAGAAAGAGTTTTACCGGAGAAATTATGGAGTTGATTGGAGCCAGAAACATTGCCCCAAAAAGGACCCAACCCTGGCCACAACTCTCCATTGAACGCATTTTGTCGGAGAACCCTGAGGTGATCATCATTTCCCTGGCTCATGAAAACAATGAGAAGCGGTTGGCCAAAGAGCAACTGGACTCCTGGACAACAGACCCCCTCTGGAAACAGCTGGATGCGATCCGCAACAATCGGGTCCATTTCATCGGGGAAAATTTGCTAACCATTCCAGGTCCAAGAATTGCGGAAGCAGCCACCCTCCTGTCTCAACACCTTCATGGCGATCCCAAAGACAAAACCCGCAATTGAAACCAAAGACTTGGTGGCTGGATATCCTGGGCAACCGCCCATTATTCAGGATATCAACTTTGAGCTTCAATCTGGTGAGATTCTCGGAATCGCAGGCTCCAATGGTGCTGGGAAAAGTACGCTCCTGAAGACACTCTGTGGCCTGCTCCAATCCGGTTCCGGACAAGTGCTTATCCATGGGCAGCCCATTGAAGAGTTCACCACACGTGAACTGGCGGCTCAGGTTTCCACGGTTCTTCAATCCTCGTCCGAAGGCTTGCCTTTCACTGTTATTGAGTACGTAGCTCAGGGCCGATATCCACACATCGGAGCATTGGGAAAAATGGGACCTTCCGATTACGCCGCGGTTGAGGAAGCCATGGAAGAATGTGCCCTTGCCGAATTGGCCGGACGGAACGTCTCCGAACTCAGTGCCGGAGAAACGCAACGTGCAACCTTGGCGCAGGCTCTGGCCCAGAAATCCCCGATTCTGCTCCTGGATGAACCCAATGTGCACCTGGATCTTCAGCACCAGGAACATTTGGCCAACGTTCTTCGGCAAAAGGCCAAGCAAGAAGGCAAGGCATTGATCATCGTACTGCACGACTTGCAAATGGCGAAGGAACTCTGCGACAGGGTGCTGTTGTTGCACGAAGGCAAAGTCCTGAGCGTAGGTACCCCCGAAGACGTGCTCCGGCAAGAGAACCTTGCTCAAGCCTATCCATCCATCGAGAAATCCAAAGACAAGACACCCAGACCTAAACTTTCTCAATCCCGCATCCTGACCTTTCTGCCTCTCCTGCTTCTGGTAATCGCAAGCTATGCTTCCATACAAACCGGTGAAATGGGGATGCCTCCATGGAGTGATATCTTTGGCTTGTTTAGTGCGAAATTCAGTGGTGTCGAGGGCAGTTCCCTGTCCCCTCTGCAAATCATCTTCTGGGAACTTCG
>CAYSOI010000408.1:0-4231 GCA_964432425.1 uncultured Opitutales bacterium
GATGTGTAGGAAATGTAGAACATGGAGGCCCGTTCCTTTCCATTTTCTTCTTTGATGGGAAGGGTTCCGGCTGTGGCAGTGTAGGTGATCGGTTTCCCATCCACCGTTACACAATGTTCTGTTGTGGATGCTTCCTTCTTTTCTTTCTTTTCCTTATCTTTGTCGGGCTTCTCCTCCTTTTTTGCATCCTCTTTGGATTTCGCGGTGGAATCGTCTTCAGCTTGCATCGGCAAACTGAAGATCAGCAGTTGAATCGAGATTAGAAAATAGAAGACGGTACGCATGATGTTTGTGGTTTGTTGAAATTATTTATTCTCAAGCAGGCCAATGCTCTTCATCCATTCCCCACAACGGTCAGGCCACTGATGAACCGGAAATTCGCTTTTCCGCATGCCAAATCCATGCCCTCCGAGAGGGTGAACATGCAACTCGGCTTCCACTCCTGCTTTCCGCAGAGCCAGGTAATACTGAATGCTGCCTTCGGCTGGAATTCGATCATTGCCCGCATGCACCATGAAGGCAGGAGGTGTATTGGCATCCACTTTAATTTCCGGCTCCAGTTGGGCCTTGGTTTCTCTGTCCACGAGGTAAGCTGGATACACGAGAACTGTAAAATCCGGGCGGCAACTCAGGTCATCCGCACAATCGATACGATCATAGGCTCTTTTCTGAAAATTTGTGCTGGCTGTCGCACTCAAATGTCCGCCGGCAGAAAAACCGAGCACTCCGATGCGATCCGGATCAATGTTCCACTCCTTGGCCTTGCTTCGCACAATTCCAAAAGTCCGCTGCACATCCTGCAACGGAGCATCATGCTTTTCCCGGTTCTTTCTGCGTGGCACACGATATTTCAGCAATACCCCATTGACTCCAATTGCATTCAACCACTCACAAATTTCTGTGCCTTCCAGATCCCAGGCCAGAATATTGTATCCACCTCCTGGGCAGACGACCACTGTGGCTCTGGTGTTCTTCTCTTTGGAAGCGGGATAAAAATCCAGTGTGGGCACCGTCACATTCCGATAGCGATGGATCGGTTTGGCAGCCCCTTCTTTGGGGGATTCCAATACCTCTTTCCCCACATCTCCCTTTTCTCCAGGGGCTGTATCCGGCCAGATCTTTTGGGAGTAGGAAGGCTTGGCAGCTTGAACCAACGTAGCCAGCCCAAAAAAACAAAAAGAAAGGAGCAAACGGTATTGAATTTTCATAACAGCGGGATGCTCAACCGGAAATCCTCCGAATGGCAAACCGCAATTTGCATTATCAGCAGATTCTTTTGCATGCAGGAAATGCCTTGCCGTCATTCAAGATTTGTACAGGATACGCCGCCGATCATGAAAAAACTCACAACCCCCCGTGTGTTGGTACTCTTGTGCCTATGTTCCCCACTTTCCGCAGATATTGATTCTGCCATCAAAGCGATTCTGGCAGTCGACTCTGAAGGCAGAGGCAATGTCGCCGCCTCCAAAGCCTGGCAGGAATTGTCCAAAGGTGATGCCGGAACCATCATCGAGATCCTCCATGCCTTGGACGATGCCAATAGTCTTGCCGCGAACTGGCTGAGAAGCTCCATCGACGCCATTGCTCAAAAACATCAGGCCAAACTCCCCGTGGCTCAACTTCAGAAGTTCCTCGCCGACCACACCCACAATCCCAATGCCCGTCGTCTGGCCTATGAACTCATTCGCCAAGCCAATCCAAAGACAGCCGACAAACTGATTGCAGGGATGCTCAATGACCCCAGTGTGGAACTCCGTAGAGACGCCGTCCAGCGGGTATTGAACAAAGCTGAATCGAAAAATTCCACCGCACTTTATCAACAGGCACTCGAAGCCGCACGTGACATTGATCAGATCAATCAAGCCAAGAACGCCCTGACCAAAGCCGGGGAGAAAGTCGACCTGCCACGACACTTCGGATTTCTCATGCACTGGAAAGTGATCGGTCCTTTTGACAATACAGGCCGAAACGGCTTCGCCACTGTCTATCCTCCTGAAAAAGAGATCAATTTCAACAAGTCCTACAAAGGCAAATCCGGAGACGTCAAATGGAGTGACCACAAAACTGCCGACATTTATGGCATGGTCGACATCAACGAACCCTACGGTCACCTGAAGGAAGTCGTTGCCTACGCCCACCACACCTACCAATCCCCGGAAGCCCGGCCTGCCGAGATTCGCCTTGGTTGCAAAAACGCCTGGAAAATCTGGCTCAACGGAAAACTCGTCTTTGAGCGGGATGAGTATCACCGTGGTATGCGGATTGATCAATACACACTGCCCATCCACCTGAAAAAAGGTGCCAACACCATCCTCATTAAACTCTGCCAGAATGAACAAAAAGAGTCCTGGACTGATCAATGGCAGTTTCAATTGCGAATCTGCGACTCCACCGGCACCGCCATCCTCGCAGATAATCGCCAACCGACACCACAGCCCAAAGCTCCAACCCGTCGTCCTAAAAAGAAACGCGGTTAATTCCACAAATCTCTCTTTCCCCACATCCGATGAAGTTTTACCAAGCTCTCCCCTCTTTCCTCCTCCTGCCCCTTTTTACTCAAGCTGCAGACTGGCCAGCTTTCCGGGGACCTGAAGGCAATGGCCACTCCTCCGAGAAGAATGCACCGGCCAAACTCTCCACCTCGTGGAAAACCCCTCTGCCCGGTCGCGGGCTCTCCAGTCCCATCATTATTGGCAACAAAGTCTTCCTCACTGCATCCAGCGGCAACCTTCAGAACCGGCTCCACGTCTTCTGTTTTGCCGCCAAAGACGGCTCGACCCTCTGGGAACGCCAATTCTGGAGCACAGGGCGAACCATGTCCCACAAAAAGACCAGCGTTGCCGCCCCCACTCCTGTCTCTGACGGGAAATATATCTACGCCCTCTTTTCCTGCAATGACCTCGTATGCCTCGACCTGGAAGGCAACCTGCAATGGCTCCGTGGCCTCACCCGCGACTACCCCAACGCCAGCAACAGCCTGGGCATGTCCTCCAGCCTGCTGATCTCAGGAAAAACCCTCATTGCACAGATCGAAAACGACAGCCAGTCCCTTTCCCTCGGCATCAATGCAAAAAACGGCACCAACCGCTGGAAACTTACCCGTCCCAAAGGAGCCAACTGGACCACCGCCAACCTTCTCCCCGGTGCTGGTGCCGGAGGCAAAACCCTGGTCGCCCTCCAATCCAAAGCCGGAATCGATGCCATTGACCCACACACCGGAAAGACCCAATGGTCCTACAGTGAAGGTGCCTCCACCATTCCATCCAGCACCCGTGTCGGCAATCTTCTCTTGGTTCCCTCCAAGGGGTTGACAGCTCTCCATCCCCGTGAAGACGGCAAATCCTACAGCCAACTCTGGCGTATTTCCAAACTCCGCCCGGCCACAGCCAGCCCGACTCACCTCGGCGGCAAGATCTTTAACGTCAATGGAGCCGGAGTTCTCACCTGCGCCAGCCCCGAAGATGGCTCCACTCAATGGCAACTCCGCCTCAAAGGCCCCTTCAGCGGATCTCCCGTTGCCGCAGACAAGTACCTCTACTGCTTTAATGAAAGCGGGCTCGGACAAGTCATCGAAGCCAACAAAAGCGAAGGCAAAGTCCTCCACACCATCGCACTCGACGAAACCATTCTTTGTACCCCCGCCATCAGCAACGGTGCACTCTACATCCGCAGTGATAACCATCTTTGGAAATTGAATTAAGATTTTGCCTACCCCACGACTCCACTCCCCCAAATAATATCTGCAAAACCGGGCTCCCCAGCCCAACTTCTCCCACCCCAATCACTACATTATGCGACGTATCACCATTGTTCGCCACGCCAAATCCTCCTGGGATAACCCCTCCTTCCGGGATCATCAACGCCCTCTCAATAAACGAGGCCGCAACAGTGCTCCCATGATGGGAGAACGCCTTGCTGCCCGTGGCATGAGCCCGGACCTGCTGGTCTCCAGTCCTGCGGATCGTGCCGTGGAAACTGCGGAAGCCATTGCCGGAAAAATTGGCTACCCCGCCGACTCCATCTACCACGACAGCCGGCTTTATCACGCCAGCGTCAACGACTGGTTCAGCGTGATCCACACCTTGCCCGAAACCGCACGCCATGTGCTCTGCTTTGGTCATAACCCCGGCCTCACCCATCTCTACAACATCTTTTCTCCCGTTCCCACTAACAACATCCCCACCTGCGGCATCTTTGACCTCAACTTCGATGTGGATGAATGGAAGGACGT
>CAYSOI010000409.1:0-4228 GCA_964432425.1 uncultured Opitutales bacterium
GGGGAGTGCCCTATGTCTTCAGGGATGACGTCGAGGCTATTGCTGACATTGTCAGGAAAGGACATGACTTGGGGCGGCCTGGTAGGCCGGGATCAACTGGCGGTGAAGATCGACCTGGCTCATGGCTTTGAGGTCCTCGAGCGTGTTGGCATCATCAATGGAAAACTTGTCGATGTTGGTACGGCGCAGGCCGGTCATGTGGGCTCCACATCCGATTTTCTGGCCAAGGTCGTGCAGCAATGTCCGGACATAAGTACCTTTGCTGCAGGCAATGGTGAATTCGCCACCGGGCAGTTCCACGTTGCGGATGTCAAACTTGGAGACATGGATAAACCGGGGCTCCCGTTCCACGGTTTTTCCTTTTCGGGCCAGCTTGTAGAGGGGTTGACCATCCACCTTCTTGGCGGAAAACATCGGAGGCGTCTGGTACTGGTCACCAATGAACTCGTTGGCAAAATTCCGCAGAGCCTCTTCTGTGAGATCTTCGGGAACGGGCTTTTCCTCTTGAATTTCACCTTCGGAGTCATGGGAATCCGTGGCTTGTCCGAGGCGGAAGGTCCCGTCGTACTCCTTGTCCAGACTCATTAGAAACTGGGAGATCTTGGTGGCTTTCCCTACGAGAATGATGAGCAGGCCCGTAGCAATCGGGTCCAAGGTGCCGGCATGGCCGACTTTCTTCATTCGGAAAATGCGGCGAACTCGGTCGACGACATCGTGGGAAGTGATGCCTGCAGGCTTATCGACGAGCAGGACTCCTGCCGGTTGATTGGGTTGCGGCTGACTCATGGTCTTTTTCTTAACAGGTTTCGTCGGGATTGGCGAGATTGTTGGCCAGTTCTTTGATCAAGGATTCACGAAATTCAGTGTAGGGCAGATCTGTGTTGAGCCCGGCCGCTGCGGCATGGCCTCCACCATTAAACTTGGCCGCCACCTGGTCGACTCTCCACTTCTTGCTTTTGCCTCGGAGGCTGCCTTTGATCTTGCCGTCGCGTTCTTCAATCAGGGCTCCGATTTCCACACCTTCAATGGATCTGGCATAATCGACAACGCCTTCCAGGTCTTCGGTGGTGGCTCCGGTGGCCTGATAATCTTCTTCCCTGACCACGCCGATGCAGACCTTGTTGTCGCACTCCATGGTGAGGCTGTCGAAGAAACGCTGGAGGAGTTTGAGCCGGGAAAAACTCTCCTGCTCGTAAAGGTGTTTGGCCGCTTCCGATGGACGGGCTCCGGCTTCGAAGAGTTGGCTACAGAGTTGAAAGACTCTCGGATAATCGGCGGCGTAGCAGAACTGCCCGGTATCTGTCGCAATCCCGATGTAGCAACCCTGGGCGACCAGAGAGTGGGCAATCTCAATGTTGTGCTCCTGTTTCATGTCCATGAACATGCCGGCCAGGATTTCACCAGTCGCACAAGCATCAGCTACCAGAATGTTGTGCTCTGCGTAAAGCGTGTTGGAGATGTGGTGATCGATGTTGAGGACGGGCAAGGGGAACATTTCTGCCAACACTTTTCCGATTCGGGTCAGGTCCGCACAATCGACGGTTACTGCGATGTAGCCTTCCGGGTTGAAATCCTTCGCCTGAGAAAAAGGAACTTCATCGGGCACAAGATGTTCGAGCACACGAGTTGGCTTATCTTCATTGACACAAACTGCGTCCACGCCGTTATCCCGTAGCCACAGGCACAAAGCAACCTGCGAACCAATACAGTCACCATCCGGGCGGCGGTGCCCCAGCACAGCGACTTTCCTGCCTTTGAGCTGCTCTTGCCAGACCTTGCTGAACAAGGCGGTTTCTTCTGGAAAATAAGGTGTATTCATCAATCAATCTTCCTGTTCTTCATCCAAGGATTCCATCAACTCAATGACCCGGTGGCCTTTTTCGAGAGAATCATCGTAAGCATAGGTTAGTTTGGGAAAATATTTTAAAATGACCCGGCGGGGAATTTCCCGGGCAATCTCATCTTGTATGGAGCGGAGAAACCCTTCGCATTCCAGCTTCCGGTTCTCATCCCCCAGTACGGAGTAAAACACACAGCCTGCCCGCAGGTCTGGAGAAATGTCCACGTCTGTAATGGTGATGTAGACGGACTCTGCACGATAGCGAGTGTGGAGAATATCGCTGATCTCCCGTTTGAGGAGTTCATTCACACGAATTTTTCGCTTGGCCATCTGAAGTTTCCGAAAGGAATTTTAAAGGATCGACCTCCGTTGTGGAAAGGTGGATCTATGCTGGAAAGTCAGCTTCGCAGATCAAAGTTTAGGACGGATCTTCTCAACTTCGATACACTCGATCAGATCGCCTTCCTCGTAATCATTATATCCGGCAAGTCGAATACCGCATTCGTATCCGGCTTTGACTTCGTTTACATCGTCCTTGAAGCGTTTCAAGGTTTCTACGCGGCTTTCGATGAGGATTTTACCTTTCCGAACAAGACGTGCTTTGCGATCGCGAAGAATGCGACCGTCGGTAATCATGCAACCTGCGACAGTGAGAGATTTGCCAATAGGGAAGATCTGGCGAATTTCGGCTCCACCCACCTTCTTTTCTTTCAGTTCCGGTTCAAGGAGGTCGGTCATGGAGTCCTTCACCAAATCAATCATCTCGTAGATGATGTTGTTCTGGTAGATGTCGACCCCATGGTGTTTGGCCAGTCCGCGAACCCCATTTTCCATTCCGACACTGAAACCAAGAATGATGGCATTCGCGGTTTGGGCTACTTCCACGTCGGACTTGTTGATCTGGCCCACCCCGGTGTTGACGATCTCCAGGTCCACTTTGTCGCTCTTGATTTCTTCCAGCGAAGTGACCAAGGCTTCGACAGATCCACGGACATCCGCACGAATGATCACACGCAGTACTTTACGCTGTGTGCTTTCAATCGCTTCAAACAGGCTTTCCAGTGTGGCTCCGCCGCCTTCTCCTAATGCGGCTTCGTCTGAAGCCTGCTTCTTGAGGTCTTCCATGTACTCTTCCACCGCACGGCGGGCAGCCTTTTCGTTTTTGACCTGGTTAAATTCAGTTCCGGATTCCGGGGCTTCCGTCCACCCGATCAGTTTCACAGGGCTGGATGGGCCGGCAGATTTGAGGGTTTTGCCATGGTCGTCAATGATGGCTCTGACTTTACAGTAACAGGAACCACAAAGCAACACGTCGCCAGTTTTCAGCGTACCGGATTGAATGATGACGGAAGCAGTGGGTCCACGACCTTGCTCCACTTGAGATTCGATGATGACACCCTCCACTTTGGCTTTCGGAGAGGCACGGAGTTCCATCATCTCCGAGGAGAGCAGAATCATTTCCAGAAGTTCCGGGATGCCCTCGCCTTTGAGAGCAGAAATGTTGACCGCAATGGTTTGGCCTCCCCAGTCTTCTGCCTGGATGCCTTTTTCCTGCATCTGGGTACGGACACGGTCCGGATTAGCCCCTTTGGAGTCACACTTGTTGATGGCCACGATCAGCTCGACCTGAGCTTTTTGGGCGAATCGGAGAGCTTCCTCGGTCTGTGGCATGAAGCCGTCATCTGCGGCGACCACTAAAATTGCGATGTCGGTAACATTGGCACCCCGTTCCCGCATCTTGGAAAACGCGGCGTGACCGGGGGTGTCAATAAAGCTGATGAGTTTGCCCTTGTGCTCCACCTGATAGGCAGCGACGTGCTGGGTGATGCCACCGGCTTCCCCTTCCACAACATTGGCCTTGCGGATGGTGTCCAGAAGGGTGGTTTTTCCGTGGTCTACGTGCCCGAGAATACAAACTACCGGAGGACGCTCCTCCATGGATTCGGCAATCTCCTTTTTCTCGGCTTCCTTCTTCTTTTTCTTGGCAACCTCGGGGTCTACTTTTTCACCACGATGTTTGATCTCCAGCGTATAGCCATGTTTCTCAGCAATGAGTTGGGCAACGGCTTCCTCCAGAACTTGGTTCATGGAGCCGAAGATGCCCATCTCCATTAGCTCGGAGATCAGCTTGAAAGGTTTCATCCCGATCTGCAAAGCAAACTCACGAACGACGATGGGTGGTTTTAATTCGATTACCTGGCCCTGACCGGTACCGGTACTTTTGGGCTCCAGGTCGGGAAGCTCAATCTTGGTCGGGTTGGGGGCTGCTCCCGCAATCGGTGGAGGCGTGGGGGCTGGTCCAGGTTGTGGTGCAGCTCCGGCAGGTTGAGGTGCGGGAGCGGGCTTCTCTGTCGCCGGAGGAGGAGTGGGGGCTGGTTTGGGAGCGGC
>CAYSOI010000410.1:0-4219 GCA_964432425.1 uncultured Opitutales bacterium
TTGGCGAAGAAGTCGGCGGTGTTTGTGAATGGGTATGTGCCAACCAGTGTTTGCCGACCATCCCTGGCGTCGTTGTTGACAGGTCTTTATCCGCACCAGCATGGGATTCACTTCAATCATGGGCCGCCGGGGAATGCGGGGTACAATCGAATGAAGTCGAGGCAAGAGTATAAAGAGGTCCGGGAGAAGGAGTTTGTCTTGATTCAAAAGGTAGAGACTTTGCCGAGGCTATTGGCGAAGAGAGGTTATCGTAGTTTGCAGACGGGGAAATTCTGGGAAGGGCATTGGCGAAATGCAGGTTTTACGGAAGGCATGACCATGTTCAAACCTCCTCCTGAAAACCAGCATTTTGGAGGAGTACGAAGGTTAGCGAATGGAGAACGGGTAGCTCATGGAAATGGGGATTTCGGTCTTCAGATTGGGAGAGTGACGATGGAGCCGATCTATTCCTTCATTGAGGACTGTGAAAAGGAAGAGACACCATGGTTTGTCTGGTACGCTCCGTATTTGCCGCACTTGCCTCATGATGCACCGGAGAAGTATTTCAAACTTGCCGAATCCAGACCCAATGTGGCTCCTCACGAAGTCCCCTACTTTGCATCCATTGCCCAGTTTGATGATACGGTTGGAGAAATGATGAGATTTCTGGAGAAAAAGAAACTCGTTGAGAATACGATCATCGTGTTTGCATCTGACAATGGATGGTCGCCAAGTCGCCAAAGACGAGGTAACGAGTTTGCCCAAACCAAGAACAGCAAACGCTCCCCCTTTGACTTGGGTTTACGGACTCTGATCTTGCTACATTGGGAAGGCCACATGCAACCGGGCCAATACACGGAACTGGTCTCCACGATCGACCTCATGCCCACCATTCTCACTGCTACAAAAACCGAATCCACCACGAAGCTCCCCGGCATCAATTTGCTTCATTTTGCTAATCCTCCCTCTACTCTATTCGACAACCGAACTTTGTTTGGCGAAATCTATCCGGGCGATGCGACGTCATTGGGTCATCCGGAACGGAACATCGCCTATCGGTGGGTTCGTCACAGAGACTGGAAGCTCATTGTGCCACATTCACAAAATCCCAAGAAAGCTCCCTGGGGAGGCTACTTGAAATCAGTGGCTCTCTACGATCTCAAGAACGATCCTATGGAGACCACGAACCTTGCAGATTTGGAACCACACGAAGAGAGAGTCAAAACCCTCCGCATTCTCCTCGACGAATGGTGGAATCCAGTGAAATAAAGGTAACTCCATTTGATCCGATCATGAAGCCATTTTCCCCATTCCTCCAATTACTCTCCGTTTTCTTCATTTCATATCTTCAGCTGCCTGCCGAGATTCTTGATATTGGTTCCAGCAGAGAGCTGTTTATCGACGACTTCATGATCGATAAACTCACCGGGGATGCCCAACAACAGATCCATCTACCCGAGCCCAAAGAAGTTGTCCTCACAACCGATGCACCATGGGAAGGCAACACCTGTGCTTATTACACCATTTTCAAAGATGGAGACCTGTTTCGAATGTACTACCGGGGATCGCATTTTGAAAAGAAAACCAAGAAATCGAGCCCTCAAGTGACCTGCTACGCCGAAAGCAAAGATGGGATTCACTGGACCAAGCCAAAGCTCGGACTCTTTGAATCTCATGGGACCAAGGACAACAACATTGTCTGGAATGGGATTGGTTCGCACGACTTCATTGCCTTCAAGGACACGAATCCCAACTGCCCTCCTGAAGCTCGCTACAAAGGCATGGGACGCGGACATCCCAAAGCCAAACGTGGACTCTATGTGTTCTCCTCTCCAGATGGAATTCGTTGGTCACTGATCAAAAAAGGACCCGTCATCACCAAAGGCTATTTTGACTCCCAAAACCTCGCCTTCTGGGACACCCACACCCAACAATACCGGGAGTATCATCGCACCTTCGTCAAAGGTGTCCGAGCCATCATGACCGGGACTTCACCTGATTATGTGAATTGGACAGATCCTGTTCTTTTGAAATACCAGGAAAACATTCCCCGCCAGCATCTCTACACCAACGCCATCCTTCCGTACGAAAGAGCACCACATCTTCTTCTGGGCTTTCCCACACGCTATCTACCCAAACAAGGCCAACGTGTTGAACCCACTCTCATGATCAGCCGCGATGGCCTAAACTTTCACCGCTGGCTCGACCCAATCATTCCAGAAACCGCCCCCAAGGACCGCAGTGGCAACCGCAGCAATTACATAGCATGGGGACTCGTAGAAATCCCCGGTCGCCCCAATCATCTCTCCTGTTACGCCTCCGAAGCCTACTACACTGGCCCGGATAGCCGACTCCGACGCTTCGAATACCGCAAAGATGGCTTTGTCTCCATCCAGGCAGGCTCATCCGAAGGTGAACTTCTCACCAAACCCTTCCGCTTCAAAGGCAACCAACTCAAGATCAACTTCACGACCCAAAAGGCAGGCAACCTTCGCATCGAAATCACCGATGAAACCGGGAAACCCATCAAAGGATTCTCACAGGAAGAATGCACTCCCCTGCAAGGCGACAACATTGCCCAAATCGTCTCATGGAAATCAGGCAAAAGTTTGTGCTCCCTCTCCGGAAAACCCATCCGGCTGAAGGTGTCCCTCAAGAATGCGAATCTCTATTCCTTTAAATTTACACAATAACAACAAGACCTGAAACTTGCTAATTTCTGAGATTAGGTACATTATAGCTGCATGATCTCAATACTTGGAAAATCTGGTGGTAAGTTTTGTGACGGAGTATCCCGTCGATCCTTTTTAAACATTGGGAGCTTGGGGATTGCAGGGGCGACGCTCCCGAATCTGCTTCGAGCGGAGAAAGAGGCGGGTATTGGAAGATCACATAAGGCAGTCATCAATGTTTTGTTACCAGGTGGGCCTCCTCATCAGGATATGGTGGACCTCAAGCCGGATGCGCCGAGTGACATACGCGGCGAGTTCAATCCGATTGGGACCAATGTGGATGGCATTCAAATCTGCGAACTGATGCCCAACATGGCCCGCAACATGGACAAGTTTGCGATCATTCGCTCCATGGCCGATTCCCAGGGTGGGCATGATCTTTATCAGTGTTTGACGGGCTATCCACGTAGCTTCAAAGGTTTTGGTGGCGGCATCCCTTCCATGGGTTCCTGGATTTCCAGACTTTATGGTCCTGCCGACAAAGGCATTCCCGCTCACCTTTCGCTGGTTTATCCGACCGGGCACAAGCAATGGGGCGATCCTGGTGAAGGTGGATTTTTAGGCAAAGCTCACAGTCCTTTCAGGTTAGTCGGAGGTAAAGGGGATTCCACCTCGACCAAGACTGCTGAAAGCATGGTTTTGCAGGATATCACACTGGAGCGGCTTCAGGATCGTCAGCAACTTTGCAAGGCAATCGATAACCTTCGCCGTGACATCGACACCTCGGGCAACTTTGCGGGGATGGATGAGTTCACTCAACAGGCTCTGGGCATTTTGTCTTCATCCAAGTTGGCCAAGGCCATCGACATTTCCGATGAAGATCCCAAGACCTTGGAACGCTATGGCAAACCCGATCCGGTGTGGCGAGCTGATGGAGCCCCTAAAATGACCACCAGTTTTCTGGTGGCTCGGCGCTTAGTCGAAGCTGGAGCCCGATATGTTTCTTTGAACTTCAGCCGCTGGGACTGGCATGGAAATAACTTTGGCAGAGGACGTGAAGACATTCCAATGCTCGACAAGGCATTGACCTCTCTGGTGGAAGATCTCCACGATCGTGGACTCGACAAAGATGTGACCGTCGTCTGCTGGGGCGAATTTGGACGTACTCCCAAGATCAACTCGAAGGCGGGTCGCGACCACTGGCCCAAAGCCAACTTCTGTGTCCTGGCTGGCGGAGGCATGAACACAGGTCAGGTAATTGGCTCAACAGATAGCCAAGCTGCCGAACCCAATGATCGCCCCGTGAGGTTCCAGGAAGTCCATGCCACCTTATTGCACAATCTGGGAGTTTCCAAAAACCATGATCGCATCTTCGATCTTCGCGGCCGCCCCCAGTATCCAGTGCCGCATGAAGTGAAGCCACTGCGGGAACTGGTGGTGTAAAATGGATTCCACAACCAATAAAAAGACGTAACCTTCGTTGACCAATGGGAAGCAAAATGCTTCCTTTTTACTACCATGCCAACACTCGTTATCAAAACATTTCCGGATGCACTCCACTCCAAATT
>CAYSOI010000411.1:0-4205 GCA_964432425.1 uncultured Opitutales bacterium
ACCTGGTGGGCCGTTACATTGGTAACGACAGGCGTAACGTTGATATCCGGTTGCGGAGGCAGTAGTACATATGTGCTGGCAGTGGGTTCAGTTCCGTTGTCAGTAGAACTCGCAGATAGAGTTGGCAAAGTGTCACCTTCTCCCGATGGATAAAGAAAGACTAACCCTGGAAGTATATCGGACTCAAAACCAATTTCTCCGCTTAGAACGGAATGGTTATCATGCGTCCTTGAAAGCATTGGCCGTGGCTTCCATTGGGTGAATGGCTTCCGGGGCGGTGTTTTCCACAAAGGGAACATTCAATGTGTAACCATTAATCGTTACGTGATAAACATCGCCAGGCCCGCCGTCATGCAGCCAGATTACCGGAGGTTCATCTTCTCCTAAAATATGCTCCAAAACCCATTCACCCTCTGAATTGAAAAAATCAGGATTGTTCACAAACTCAGATAAGGTAACAATTCCTGAATCGTATATGTTGAGCTCTCGAACATAAAGTATCTAGAACTCAAACGCATCCCCACCTGTCATCTCGTCAATTTCTCCGCTGTAATCATTGAGCAGATTCTTCACCAAGGGGCCTTCCTCCTTAACCAATTCACCATCCAGAGCATTGAGGGAGTCTTGAGCAAGGTTTCCGGTCTTTCCTTCATAAAGACCAGTGACGACAAAGTCATTTCCTTCAGCAAAGGCCAGTGAGGTGAGGAATAAACTGATCAGGGCAATTCGGGGTAAATTTGTATAGATGTTGCATAACGAATCGTGAATTAGGTGATAAAAATCAACCTATACCCTACGGGCGGATTAGAGATTTATCAAGTTGCTCCTTCGGGAAAGCAATGTCTCTTTTGAACAAAAAGGCCAACTTCCTTAAATGAGAAGTTGGCCTTTGGTGAAAAGTATGGCTTGCAAGCAATCAGTCACCGGTAGGAGAATTATCTCCTGTGTCGGATGAACTTCCGGTATCAATGATAACCTCACGGCTGGCGATGATCTTGATGCGGCCGGTTTGGGTGAACTGGTTATCCCAGTCAACCGCCATGTCCCAGATGATGGACTTGCCAACTCCGGGAGAAATGCCAGGACCTGCTTCGCCGGTTACAGCACTGGCGGTCAGAGGATAGGTGGCTCCATTGTCGGTGGACCATTGTACAGTGATGGTGCAAGGATGATTGTCAGCCACGGATAGGTCGTAGAAGATTTCCATATTTTTAGTACCTTCAACCTGCATGGCAGTGACGTTGGCAACGACAGGTGTGAGATTATTCGTAGCAGAATCGCCAACCCATTCGCCATTGGCATTAAAGTAATCAGCGTCATTTACAAATGCATCAATAGCCGCTTGTTGTTCACCTGGAGTGCCTAGTGCATCAATGTCGCCATAAACACCTTCCAGCACCTCTATAAAGTTGGTGCCTGCCATGTCAGTGTCCCAGTCTGTTGCTAATTCTTCCACGACACTACTTTCGTTCTCAATGAACTCAGTATAAAATGCGTTGATAACGTCCTGGGCCAAGTTGGAGGTTTTACCTTGATACAATCCGGTATGCGAGATTTGAGCTTGAGCCATGATTCCAGAAATCAGGAATGCGGCAGCAAAATGAATATGGTTTAATTTCATGGTTTAGGTACTTATTAACGTTTTGGAAAGAAGGGGTGAATTTCAAAAAACTGCAATTACGGTACGATGATTTCTCCCGTTTCGCAAGATAGGATTTTAAATAAATCCATGCAATTGATTACAAATTATGGCAATCGAAATTGCTGAACTTTCTCCCGTTCCTCAATGGATTTGATTCGTTCTTCCGGCGGAACGCTAACAAAGAGCCAATCATCAGATTTGATGCGAACGTTGTTACCTGGGCGGTAATGGTGAATGAGTTCGGGGAATTTCATGTGGATGAGAATTCCACTAAAACCCGGTCGTGGATTGGGGACGGTTTCCCATTTGATAATTTTGCCGAATTTGCGGTCGGAACGATGTCGCCAGGTACGCAGGGTCTTCTCGACGGCTGCTACGGCCACCCGTTTGTCTTTGGCTGCATGGAGTTCGTCATGGATTTGTTTGGCTACGCCATCAAAGAGAGAAATGGTAACCAATCCACCGCCAAAATCAAAATCTTCCACCGAATCAATTTTTCCCGGAAGCCATCGAATGCGGTTGAAGCGTACATTTTTGCGGCGTTGGATCTCTTTGGCTTGTTCGAGACTGGCGTCGTCCAGCCAGATGTCATTTAAACCAAACTCCTTATCCTGCCATCCGGCGGCCCAGCTGAAGTTCATTTTCACCTCGGCCCCAAGTTGAATATCCTTCATGGCGACAAGCTTGGCGTCTTTCCAGACTCGGGTGGCTTGGTCGAAATCAAAGGTCACTTTACCATGTATGCCGTGTTTGGCGGGGGTGCCAACGGATTCGGCATCGAGCTTGTTCGTATCGTAATCAATCTTGAGAATTTTCCAGGTTTGGCCCTGCCGGGAATAAAAGGTGACATCATCTTCGATGGAGACGGCGTGATTGTGGTTGGGGATCAAACTTCTGTGTTTTTCGGCGGGAGGAGGAATGGTATTTTCTTCACCTTTGGGGGGCAGGTAGAAATATCCATTGATGTGTGTGCCGAGAGGAATGTCGCGCAACATGGCAGGAGCTCCGTTGTACCAAACGCCTCCATATGGCAACATGGCAAAGTAATGAAGGGGACCTTCGGCATAACGTTTGGGGTTGTGGTCTCCATCGAGTCGAATCCCACCCCGGCGATTGATCGGATCGACCACCACGAGCTCACCTGCAAGATAAACACCGGAATTGTGCGGTGGATACTCTGTCGCTGTGGGAATGTAGTTTTCCAGTTCCTTATTCGCCAGGAGATGGACTCCGGAGAGCAAGAGAACTGCGAGACAACCAAGCTGTATCTGCATCAGGCCAACAATTCCGATAAAGTGCCGTTACTATCTCCAAAGGAATCGGTTTCCATACCAACTCCCTGAGCCATGGTCAGCAGCAGGTTGCTTAGATGGGCACGTTCATTGACGGGTTGGAAGCAGATCTTGTAGTGCTCACGTGGAGCGGAGAGGGAGTACTGGGTAAAGTCCGGCATCATCTGGTTGTAATCGACATGAGTACCGTGCTTGAATCCGAGTTTGGAGCCTCCAGCCAGTACCAGCGGGAGATTGGCATTTCCATGACTGTGTCCGAAAGCCATGCCGCTTCCATAAAGGGCCAGGGTCGTATCCAGGAGCGGTCCATTGGCATCATGTGTCTCTGCCAGACGGTCCAGCAAATAACTGAATTGCTGGACATTGAAGGTGTCGCTGGCAGTCAGGTCTGCCATGCGTTTGGGGTTGCCGTTATGGTGCGAAAGGGAGTGGCGGTCCTGATTGATGTTGATTTCCGGGATGGGGAGCCCCTGACCTTCATTGCCGGAGCTGAAAGTGGCCACACGGGTCATGTCGGTCTGAAAAGCCAAGACGATCAGGTCGTACATGGTGCGGAAGTAATCGCCAACCTGTTGCTTGGAAACATTGCGATTGAGGCGGGACTTGGTGGCGTTGTCGACCTTGGGGAGGGGAGTGTCGAGCCAGGCATCTGCCCGTTCGGTGCGGATTTCCACTTCCCGGACGGAGGTCAGGTACTGCTCCAGTCTTCCACGATCTTCCCGTGCCAGTTTCTTATCGAGTTGCTTGGCGTCATCCAATACAGCATCCAGAATGCTACCCTTGCGATGCAGACCTCTACGCTGTTTTCCAATACCTCCTGCAGGAGCTTGGAAGAGTCTCTTAAAAACAACAGAGGGATTATTTTGCGAAGGTAACTGAATGCCATCTGCATTCCATGCCAGAGATCGACCGGAATTGCTCAACTCCAGGGAGGAATACCGGGTTTCGACGGCTGTTTTCCTGGCAATGAGTTGGTCGACGGAAATGGTGTTTCGCTCGGTGGTTCCGACTTTTCCTGCCGTCAACCAGATACTCTGACAATTGTGATGATGCCCCAGACCGGTCGGGTGGTATAGCCCACTAATAGGAGTGATGGCACTGCGGTGTTTCTCCAGAGGTTTCAGAATCTTGGAAAATTCATAATCTTTTCCGGACTCAGTAATCTGGTAATCAATCGTGTTCACTCCATTGGGGAGATAAATAAAAACACTTCGCTTGGGCTGTTTGGCTTGCACATTTTTTGCCCGAAGTGGCTTCATCACATTGAGGAA
>CAYSOI010000412.1:0-1838 GCA_964432425.1 uncultured Opitutales bacterium
GCCAACCAATCCAGCAATTCCGGATGCGATGGACGCCCTCCACTGTAACCAAAATCATTCGGCGTATTCACAATTCCGGTTCCAAAATAATGATGCCAGAGTCGATTCACGATCACACGGGAGAACAGCGGACTTTCCGGGTCCGTAATCCAGGCGGCGAGTTTCTTTCTTCTTTCAAGACCCGATGCATTGGAATCCAGTCCAAACTCCGATCCAGTAATCACACCAATGCCTCCGGGCTTAGCTTCCGCAGCAGGTTCCAACACATTCCCCCGGTTCAAGACATGCACGACAGGAGGCTTTCTTGAATTGAGAGCGTAGACCGGGATCGGGCGGTTTTCAGATTCCAGTATAGAAAGACGTTTCTGCAGGCCCTCAGCTTCAGCCTTGAGTTGAGACCTTTCCTTCTGCTGAGATTCATTCAAAGCATCCACAAGTTCCTCTTCGCTGACAAAGTCGCTGCTCCTTCCAGCAGATGCTGCGACTTCTGCAGGAGTCAGAGTACGGTCATACAACTTCGCCCGAACCACCGTTCCTGCCAACATCCGGTTCCCGCCAGGCGGAGAGTGCCGAACCCCAAAGACCACCTGAGCTTTTCCTTTCTGGTACACAACTGGACCTTTGGATGGATAAGCCTCCCCATACGGTTGGCCTTCCTGATATCCTGTGATCTTGCCTCCCTTTGCATAGGTAATGGCGAAGTGAACCGGTCGTTTGTCGGCCTCAGATTCAGGCTTCCCTTTAAAGGATTGGTAACGAAGAAAACTATTACTCCCCGCCATCCATTTGCGAGGTTCCCGTTCTCCAAAAACAATGGCGTCAAATTGCCCGCCTCCAATGTTTTGCACACTCATCGCCCCGCCGCCACGTTGCTTCAGGTTCGCCAATTTCACCCAGACTTCCAGGGTCTTTTCCCGAAAGTCGGCTTCGATCGGCCCCGTTTCGCCGTAAGCTTTCTTGCCATCGAAATGAAGCCCGTTGTCATCCTGTTTGGCTCCACCTTTCAAAGTCACCTGCAGCTTCCCCACTTCACCATCCAAACCATGTCGGAAATCCCAGGATTCATAGGACTTGGGAGGCTGGGGAATTTTATCAGGATTCTTCTCACGATCTGCCAGAATGGCCTCCCGAATCTTAGAATCCAAGTTGCGTAAACGATTTCGGGTCACCCTGCCTTTTACTTTCAATTGGTCGATCTCCTGCATCACTTCCGGTCTGGCCAAAGACACATTTCTCTCTCCATGAGCAACATCCGAAAGACTGGCCACCACCCGGTAATAATCCTTCTGGGTGATGGGGTCGGTCTTATGATCGTGACAACGAGCACAGTTCAAAGTCAGCCCCAGAAAAGTCTGCCCAACCACCGCAATCATGCCCTCCATTTCATCCTGCCGCATGGTCTTCCGCATCGGGTCACTTTGCGGCATCGTGGTGTTGTGTGGACCGGCCACCAGAAAACCTGTCGCCATGATCCCGTCCGGCCCTGCTTCCGGAATCGCATCACCGGCAATCTGAAGCTGGGCAAACTGATCATACGGCAAGTCCTTGTTAAATGCATCGATCAACCAATTCCGATAATGCCAGGAGTTATTCCGGGGTTGATTGTACTCAAACCCATGGCTCTCTCCAAAACTCACCACATCCATCCAATGCCGAGCCCAACGTTCCCCAAAATGAGGCGATGCCAGCAAACGATCCACCAGTCGCTCATAAGCATCCGGTCTTTTGTCGTTAAGAAAGTTCTCAATCTCCTCCGGCGTAGGCGGCAAACCCAACAAATCAAAAGTCAGACGGCGAATCAATGTCCTGCGATCCGCCTCCTTCGAAGGCTCCAACCC
>CAYSOI010000412.1:1938-4162 GCA_964432425.1 uncultured Opitutales bacterium
AAGTCAGACGGCGAATCAATGTCCTGCGATCCGCCTCCTTCGAAGGCTCCAACCCTTTCGCATTCAATCCCTTCTTCACCAACTCATCAATCCCCGCAGCCTCTGGACGAACAATCGGCTGAAGTGACCAAAACTCTGGATCGTTCTTCTCCTTCCTCGCTCCCCAAATCCATCCCGTAGCCAATACGTGCAGAACCGTGAACCAGAGAGAATACTTGAGGAGAATTTTCAAAACAGCATAGAGTGAAGATCACCTACAAGACACAACTTCCCTTCGAAAACAAGGAATAAGAGACGAAGTACAATTTCAAGCGTGTTACACCCGGGATGATGAACCTAGATTTATGCAGCAGACTTTCAGCCTGGCTATCCGTTGTTGACCCTATACCCAAGGCATTGCTCAAGACAGCATTTCTAATGATTCTTCCCAATATTCATTCAGTAATTTCCTGCAATCATCATGATTCTCGCATCTCTCATCAAAAGTCTCCGATTGATTCTATGAAGGTGAACTGAAAGTTCGCAGCTTAACCAGCCCAGGATTTCAATCCTGGGTTAAGGTAATAGAGGAGATTGTGTCCTGAAGGGACACCGGAAGATTGCATTGGTGGCATTATCCGGCGTACTTTCAGCACGCAGTTTTCTTATCTGATTTACCCAGGGTTTAAAACCCCTGGGCTATTGACTTGCGAACCTTCAGTTCGTCGTAAAAGTTTCGGAAATTATTTGTAAGAACTCCTATAAATCACAACCCAAATGACAAAGGGTTCCTTGGCACAAACATGTACAAAATGAGTACCCTCTTCCTTCACCTGAATCCTGGGTAATGATTCAGCGAAGTTTTAACCCAAAAGCTGATTACAAACGCATCTCAATCAGAAGGAAGCTCTTTCCACTTCTTAAGGACAGACTCTTTGAGGTTCCGCAATCCAGGATTTGGTAAAGCCTTCCAAACCCGAATACGTTTCACTTCATGCCAGGTTTTCCCAGTGGTCAGGGAAACCAGATTCTTCGATGCCCGCAGTTCTTTGTTCTGTGCATAAGCGACATGACCGCCCATCCGGAAAAGAGCCTCATCACCTACACATTCGACAACCGCAGTGTACCATTTTTCAGGCTCAACTGTTAGCGGCCGCTTGTCCAAATGCAGGTTGGTAAGAATCTCCTTCTTCTTCGTCTTCGTAATGTGCTGAAGCAGAAAACCCTCATCAATGAAATCATTATTCCGATTGGCCCAGGCAGACAGAATGTGCCCTGTAATCTTCGGTCGATCATCCATCGCAATACGGAAACATTGGTCATGCCAATCCTCCGACATCGGCCCGTACCGAAAGGTCACCTCCACAATCAGATTATCTTCCCGAAACCCGACATAACTCACCACCGGAGTGTGCCCCATATCCGGCACCCAATGTGATCTCCAGGCTCCAGAACCTTCCATCCATTTCCACTTCGTTTTGCCTCTGCGACACCGAACTCCCTCCGCAAACGTTCCTTCCTCTTTCCCTGCATCATCCAGAATCAATTCACAACGTTTTGCCAGTAATGTGGGAACCGGCTTAGAACATTCAACAGCTCCAACCCCCAAACAAAGAACTCCAAACAGGAGTATTGAAATCACAAAACGAAAGAAAGAGACCATAGAACTTTGCCTATCAAACCGAAGCAAACAATGGCTGCACCCAGCTGACAATCTCTTCCAGATATTTCTGGTCCACTTCATCAAAAGTGTTCTCTTCCGTAGAATCGATATCCAATACAGCCACCACTTCTCCCGTTTCATCCATAACCGGAAGCACAATCTCGGAACGCGTCTCGGAAGAACAGGCAATGTGATGGGGCACGGCATGAACGTCTGGGACCAACTGCACCGACTTTTCCCGAACACAAGCCCCACAGACTCCCCTATTGATATCAATGGTCAAACAACCATGTCCACCTTGATACGGCCCAACCTTCAGTGTCTGCTCATCCACTCTTCGGTAAAAACCCACCCAATTCCAATGCTCGAAGGTATGGTACAACTCACAGAAAACTGTGGAGAGGACGGCAATCAGATCCTGCTCTCCATCAATTAATGCTTGGATTCGGGGAAGAACCATCTGGTACTGTTTTTCTTTATCCATTTGTGTCAGAAAACGAAGTTGGCGATGTTTGGATTCTTTGACTTACTTTATCATTGATGCGAAGCGGCAAAGAGAGGGTTTCAACCGAAACGTAACGG
>CAYSOI010000413.1:0-1767 GCA_964432425.1 uncultured Opitutales bacterium
GATTGCACAAACGTAGTCTTGCAGAATTGTTCATAAAACGCATCGCCCCAGGCTTTTGCGGCAAGAAGACATGCATCCAAATACCCACGATTTGGCAACAAACCCTCGTTCCACTTTTCCGGTTTCCCCGTGTACGTGTACAACTTGTCACCAATCACCCTCGAAGCATCCTCCCATACACGGATCGCTTCCATCTCCACCGTAATTCGTGAATATCCCCGCTCCCGATGATCCAGTTGCTCCAGCATTTTTTGGGAAATGTTCCGCAACAACACACCATTGAATTCACCCGAAGTAGACTCACTCACATTCAACACAGCCCGCTCAATCCCCTCCTCCTTCCTCCACGAAGGCTCCTGACTGAACTCCCTCCGAAATCCCCGCACCTTCACAGGACATACTTCGCTCGACAGATCCACACCCAATGCCGAAATCTCCCGAGTACACATCAGGCTGCCATATACGAGTATCGAGGTCATAAGCCTTCAAAGCATGCACACATCATCAGGTTCAGCAATCATGAGAAATGCATGAAGAATTGGACAGCCTGATGGAGTTTTGTATGAAAGGCATCAATATCAAAAATTCCGAGGCAAATCCATGATCAGCAAACTGGCTATCTCCAACTATCGATCCATCATGGATACCACAATTCCGATGGGCAACCTCACCCTCGTCACCGGGGCCAACGGAACAGGCAAATCCAATCTCTACCGTGCCCTCCGGCTTTTGTCAGAATGTGCCAACGGGAGTGTGGTCAATGCCATCGCAAGGGAAGGCGGCCTCTCCTCCATCTTCTGGGCTGGTCCTGAATTGGTCAGAGTCAAAAAGGGGGACACCTATGTGAACTACTCCACCCCAGGAAAAGCCAAACGATTAAGAGTCGGATTCTCTGGTGAGGACTTCTCTTATTCGATCTCACTGGGGCTTCCCAAACCGGTGCCGCAGCATATCAGCATGTTTCCCCTCGATCCTGAGATCAAATATGAACACCTGTGGCAAGGGGACATCTGGCGCCCTGCTTCGGTCCTGGTATCCCGCAAAGGTGGCCTGGTCGAAACGAAAGAAAACTCAGTAAAGTCCACCATCGCGACAGAACTCTACCCCTACGACAGCATTTTCACCCAATGTGCCAACCCAAACCTGACCCCGGAGTTGCTTCTGCTCAGGGAACAAATTCGGGGCTGGAGATTCTACGACCAATTCCCCTCCGATGCCCTCGCAGCCTCCCGCTCTCCGCAAATTGGAACACGCACGATGGCGTTGGCTCACGACGGCCGTGATTTGGCCGCCGCCTTGAGAACCATCATGGAAATCGGAAATGAAGACACTTTGAAGGAAACGATCCACGACGCCTTTCCAGGATCTTCCGTCGAAATTGTTTGGTTGGGCTCCAGCCTTGCCATTCAATTCTGGCAATCCGGATTGAACCGCCCCATGTCAGCAACCGAACTCTCGGACGGAACCTTGCGCTACCTCCTCTGGACCGCAGCCCTCCTGACCCCACGACCTCCTGGGTTGATGGTATTGAACGAACCAGAAACCAGCCTGCATCCCGACCTCATCCCCGCATTGGGCAGATTGATTCTCAAAGCCGCCCACAATACCCAAGTCTGGGTCGTCTCCCACTCCTCATCTCTGATCAATGAACTCTCCAACTCCCCAATCTGCACCAGAGTGGAACTGGAGAAAAGTGCTGGAGTGACAACCATCCGCGGACAAGGCTTGCTCAACAAATCCCCCTGGAAATGGCCCGCCGGTTCTTAG
>CAYSOI010000413.1:1867-4136 GCA_964432425.1 uncultured Opitutales bacterium
TCTTTGCGTCTCTGCGTGAAATAGGATCGCTTTTCGCCTATTTCGCGTATTTCGCGGTTCCTTCAAAAGAAAAAGGAACAGGGTTTCACTCCTCAATAAATTCTTCCCGCTCCAACAGCCAACTGAATGCCTTTTCCTGGGCGGTTGTCGGAGGTTTTTGGTGTCCGCCTTCGAAGGCAAACAAGGCAACCTTGCATTTCCTTTTCAAGAGAGCTTGGGTATCCTTATCAATGGTTCTATTGGCATGATCCTTATCCCCGTTGACAATCGCTACCCGCATGCCTGCACGATACATTGGAGGATTCGCGTAAAATGCCGGACTTGTGCTGCCGAGCCAACCTCCATTGGAATAGATGCCCGCCCAAGGCCAATCGATTTGATAGGAATACCGGAATGCACGTAACGCCGCACCCGAGTTGCCTCCCATAAAGATCTTCTTCGGATCAATCTTCAAACGAGACAAAAGCATTGGGAAGACCTCTCTGAATCGCATCTCCTGTTCCTTGACCACTTTGAGGCTGTTAGTGTTTCGAAAACTGCCTAATGCGATCAGAACCAGGTTCGTCTGTTTTCCGCTGCCTCAATATGCCTTTGCAGGTATCGCAGCGGCTTCCCAGATGCGTTAAACAAGATCATCGCCTCTTTCAGCACCGGATCATCCTCTCGTGGGGAAGGGTGGTAGACGTAGGCATCCGTAGGATACTTGCCCGTCGTTTGAATATGCTCAATCTTACCGCCCAATTTCTCCAACATCTCATTAATACGGATCGAGATCTCCGTCCATTCAATCAACCATGCACGGTCAAAGTTGCTGAAGTCATCAAAATGATAATGCTTTTGCTCATCATCATTGATCATCATCAACACATTCCCCGTGTCTTCATTGTAGCTCACCAGAGCGGCCATCAGCTTATCCCCATTCTTGAGCGTCCAAGCCCGGGTGTCGGTATTGCCAAATAAGGAAATGCTGAGTGTGAGATGTAGGATTAGGATGTAAAAAAGCTTCATGTTTGAATCTCCTAAAGGGGAAACTACTCTTAATGCAAACTTAGAAAAAAGATTAAAGGTGAGTAGACCCGTCAATTGAAACCCAAAACGAGTGAGAGTATCCGCAGATGACGCAGATTATCGCAGATAGGGAACAGGGAAGAGTGTTATGCTATTCTACAAAATGATTGAGCGTATGGGTTTTGTTGGAGTTCACGATTTATCGTGCTTTTCTGTCAACTCGAACACACTAAAGTGCCCCTCTGAAAACTTAGTCTCAATGTCACCTATGTCTCAGAAAAAGGACAGTGGCCGAGCTAGGGCTCAGCGTTCCCAGGAATCTTTGTGCCTTCGTGCCTTTGTGAGAGAAAGGGGAAGGGAGGAGAGGAAAACTAGAAAAGGAGAAGAGGAGAAAAGGGGATGTCGCCATTCCAGCCTTCCGCTCGTCCTACCACAAACATTTCACATCGTAGTGATTCAACACTTCATCTTTGCTGATAAGGTGAGCTTTGGATGACATGGCTTGACTGATCAACAGTCGGTCAAGTGGATCGTTGTGGTGAAATGGGAGATGCTGAACTCCAGCAAAATCTTCAAAAGAGGGGACGCACTGAAGAAAGCCTTGTTCTTCAAGATTATCTTCAAACTCTGCGTTGAGAGGATAAGCTGTTCTTAGTTTTCCCAAACTGATCTTAATGCTCACCTCCCAAATAGAAACCAAACTGTAATAACTTTGGTTACTCGGGTCAGAAATCGCGGATCGAGCGTTTGCAGACAGCTGTGGATCATCCTCCAGAAACCAAAGCAAAGCGTGTGTATCCAGCAGCAACCTCATGGCATGTACTCCTCGAAGCCTTCAGGCGTATCATCAAAATCATCCGCCATGTAGGTCACAAACCCTTTCATTCCACCAGGCTGAGGAGCTTTCTGTTGGGGCAAAGGACGCAATTCAGCAACGTCCTGTCCATGTACTGAAATTCGAAAAGTCTGCCCCTCACGAACTTCACGCAAGAGCGAAGAAAGTTTGGTTTTCGCCTCAAAGGCTCCAATCGATTTTACGGGATTCATCAAATTAAACTAGTTCAATCAGTTTTAAGATACAGCCAGAAAATAGAGCATACTAGGTTTCCGCTAGGGCAGAAATGGCCCTTCGGGCAGCACAAGCTCCTATGCCGGAGGCATTATAGCGATTAGCCCCAGGTCGAGCAAAGCGATACCTGGGGTGGGTATATTCATGGGGTATCGTTCGTTCCTCACTTAACCCCATGCTAATGGCTGTAAT
>CAYSOI010000414.1:0-4134 GCA_964432425.1 uncultured Opitutales bacterium
ACGTCCGCGAATTCTCCATCCTCGTCCTCAACGAAGACCACGGAGCCGTCATCAAAGAAGCCCAGCCCCCGAAGCAGTAGATCTCACGCAGAGACGCAAAGACGCAGAGAGAATCTGGAGTGCGGCGGCATGACGCCGCTTTCCATTGGTCGACATGTCGACCAGAACCAAGGCGATGTCATGCCATCGCACTCCAAACTTCCCTAGTCTGCTCCAGTCTCTTGCTTTCCAGAAAACCAGAAAGCTGGAAAATTGGCTATATGAAGACAACTTTGGATCTACCTGAAAATCTTGTTCGTGAAATGAAGATGAAAGCGGATCGGGTACAATTTCCTTTGGTTGAATGTAAGACTGCGACTTCTGCTGATGAGTTGAGTCCATCCAGACTTGCTGAGATTCTTACGGATCAGGAGACCGAGTGGAGTGAAGAAGCTTCCTGAAATAAATGTGTGGTTGGCTCTGTCTTTGTCGGGCCATGATCATCATGCTGTAGCGAGGCAGTGGTTGGATGGGAAACGGGATCCTCTAGCATTTTAAATTCTATAATCCTCTGACGAAGATTATTCGCAGTCTCGACAAATGGATCTCTTTGTTTGAGAACTGTTTGCAATGAATACCTACACACATCCCCGTGACGCCATCATGCAGACGATGGAGAGGATCTATCGCTACCGTATGACCACGACTTCCGGGGGGAATATCTCGATTCGGGATGACAATGGAGACATTTGGATTTCGCCGGCAAGAGTCGACAAGGGAGCGTTGACCCGAGATGACATTGTCTGTGTGAAGCAGGATGGTTCTGTGGAGGGGAAACATCGTCCTTCTTCAGAATTCCCATTTCATAAGGCGATCTACCATGTGCGGCCGGATATTCGGTCCATCGTGCATGCTCACCCTGTGGCTCTGGTGGCATTCAGCATTTGTGGGGCAACTCCGGATACCCGGCTTTTTCATCAGGCCCATTCGGTGTGTGGCAAGGTGGGATTTGCTCCCTATGCATTGCCTGGAAGTGAACAGCTGGGGGCTCGGATTGCGGAGTCTTTTGCAGAGGGTTGCGACAGTGTGATCCTTGAAAACCATGGAGTGGTGGTTGGGGCGGAGACTTTGCCCAATGCATTTCAACGTTTTGAAGCTTTCGAATTTGCCGCCAAGACCATTATCAAAGGGCAGCAACTGGGAAAAGTGCAATACCTCAGTGAGGAGAAGCTGGATAAAGCCATCCATCGCTCTGTTCACCTTGAAACTTTTCAACCGGACACCTCGACTCCACACGAACTCGAATTGCGACGGGAATTGTGTCAATTTATTCGCAGAGGTTGCCGGCAACGCTTGCTCATCAGCACAGAAGGCAGCTTTTCAGCCAGGTTGGGGGAGGATGAGTTTCTCATTACGCCGACTCAGCAAGATCGGGAAAGTGTTGAGGTAGGAGACTTGGTGCTGGTGAAGAACGGGATTCGGGAATCTGGAAAGAAGGCGAGCCGGGCAGTGCATGCTCATCGGGCAATCTATCAAAAACATCCTCATGTGCAGGCCATTGCTTTTGCTCATCCGGTCAATGCAACGGCTTTTAGTGTCACAGACTCTCATTTCGATGCCCGGACCATTCCTGAAAGTTACGTATTTTTACGTGATGTCGAACGTGTCCCTTATGGTATCCAATACCTGGAGGATGGGAGTATCGCTGAATGTCTTTCCAAAGCATCCCCTGCAGCCATTTTGGCCAATGATGGCGTGGTGGTCACGGGTTCCAGCATTCTGGATGCCTTCGACCGATTGGAAGTCCTGGAATCCACTGCGGAGGCCGTCATTAACTCCAGGGCAATTGGCGACGTTTCTTCCATGGGGGAGGCGGTCATCAATGAGCTCAAAGAAGCTTTTGAATTGTGAGAATTGGAAAATTCACGTTGCAACGAGGCCCGGTTTCATTCACCAAACTCAATCAACATTTTGATAGACAATGATTTGGAAAGTTAATGGGGAAGAAACCAATCTGGAACGTTACATGGATCTCCAGCGTGAGATTTTGCCGGAATTGCAGGCGGAAATGGTGGGAAAGCCTTCGGGCTTGATCGAGATTGAGTTAAAGAAAAGGGTCAAGGACCGGGTTTGTGTGGAGCAATTGTTGAAGCAGGAGGCGGTGCGAAGGGAGATACCCATTGATGAGGAGGAGTTTGAAAAAGCGTTTAAGGAATTCCTGAAACGCAAAGATGTGAGGGAGACGATCAGAGAGGCGGGAAAAGCACGGGATAGTGTAAAGAAGGAGATGCGTCAGGCTCTTCATGCCAATGAGCAATATCTCCGGTTTATCGAAGGATTGGGAAAAGATTTTGAGCCTTCTGACGAAGAGATTCAGGAAGCGTACGACCTGGCCGACTTCACTCCCGAAGATGGAGAAGATCAGAAGAAGCCGCCTCTGAAGGAGGTGCGGGACGAGATTGTTGCCATGCTTCAGGAGGCGCAGGGAGACCTTGAATTCGAGAAGCTGGTCAGCGAATTGGTGGCCAATGCGGAAATTGTCGAGGTCAACCTGGAGTCTTTTGACGATTGATTATTTTTAGAAGCTTCGTGATGCATGCGAAGCCTGGAGACCATTTTCATGAAAAGAATCGTTGGATTATTAGCAGGCTTGTTCCTGGGATCTCTTGTTGCTCAGGGGGTGGAGAAGCTGGAGATCAAGGACCCGAAACCGCCGAAGGTACACACTTTGGGGGAAGTGGAGAAGCTCACTGCGGAAGCCTTTGACCGCTTGAAGTTTCACAAGGCTCCGAAGCCTTTGCCTGAAGGGGCGATTGTTGAGGATTGGCCACGATTTCTAGGGGCGTCTGACAATGCCATTTCCAAAGAAACCAAGCTATTGAAGAAGTTTCCCTCTGTAGGACCTGCGAAGGTCTGGGAAATCGACACTGGCACCGGCTACACTTGCCCTACGGTTGCCAACGGTAGAATGTACATTTATCATCGTCTGGAGGACAAAGAAACCATCGAATGTATCGACCCGGAAACGGGGAAGCGATTTTGGATTTATCAGTACCCGGTGGTGTATTCAGATCGTTATGGATATAACAACGGTCCGAGGTCCAGCGTGGTGATTGATGGCGAGAGGATCTATACACTCGGAGTCACCAGTATCCTGCATTGTCTGCGGGCTGCGGATGGTAAGGTGCTCTGGATGCGGGATCTGGCCGATGAGTTTCGGGTCAAAGGCAAGTTTTTCGGCCAGGGATCAACGCCCTTGATTCATGATGGTCGGGTGTATGTCAATATTGGAGCCGAAGGTGGTCCATGTGTCATCGCTCTGGACAAAATGACTGGCAAACTTCTCTGGGGTGCTGGAAACAAATGGGGGGCCAGCTATGCTTCCCCCATCATTGCCAAGTTGCATGGGAAAGAGAAGTTACTGGTCTTTGCCGGTGGAGAAAGTCGTCCGACGGTTGGGGGACTGCTTTGCATTCAGCCGGATACCGGAGTCGTCGATTTTCGATTTCCCTGGAGAGCCGACAAGTATGAATCGGTCAATGCCGCCACCCCCGTTGTTGTGGGCGACAACATGATCTTTCTCACCGAATGCTACGAAGCGGGTGGAGTCATGATCGAGGTCACTCCTGAGGTTTTCCCCGAAGTGGTCTGGAAGGCACCCAAATTTGGAGTCCACTTCATGACCCCCGTTCTGGATAATGGCTATTTGTACGGTTTCGATGGCCGTCATGACTTGCAGGCCGAACTGGTTTGCTACGAAGCCAAGACCGGCAAGGAGATGTGGCGAAGCCGGGAAGAATGGCAAGACCCTCTCCCCAATGGCCGTACCTTTCGCATGGGACTACGTCGCGGCAACCTTCTCAAGATTGATGATTCCTGGTTGGTTCTCGGTGAATACGGCAGCCTCTGCTGGATGGATATCTCTCCCAAAGGTGCCAAAATCCTCGACCGACGCCTTCTCTTTCTCGCCCAGGAAACTTGGACTCTACCCGCCGTCCACAAGGGTCTGCTCTATGTAGCCCAGAATAAAGTGGATCATCTCTCCAGAGCCACTTCCCGCATTATCTGCTACGATCTCCGGGGAGAGTAGTTTTGTTGAAAATGTCGATTTCGTGCCAAGTGGATCGCGGCTTTTGTCTGGCACGAAATCGACAT
>CAYSOI010000415.1:0-4119 GCA_964432425.1 uncultured Opitutales bacterium
GACAGCTAAGGCAAAACCACCAATCAGGCCATAATTCACATCTTCCTGATTGAGGTCTTTGATTACCGTTTCTAAGACTACACTGAATTCCATAAGGTTTTCAGTATCCTATCAGCCGAAATCTTGGGCAATCAACCACCAATCCCAGTTTCAGTGTCCAGTCTTCAGAGTTAATCTTGCACAGAAGCACAGAGCCCACTGAGAGTTCAAATGTTCTCCTCTTCTCCTCTTCTAGTTTTCGACTCTTCCCCTCCTCTCCCCAGTGATCTCAGTGCCTCTGTTTGAGAAAAAAATAAAATTGTACACAATCCGAGTTTTCTTTCTATTGATATGCCAACAATGAGAAAAGTGATCAATAGATCTTCACTGATATTTATTTTAGGATTCAGCCAGTTGTCAGCGGCTCCGAGCTTTGAGAAGGATATGCTTCCTTATCTGGAGGCGAATTGCATTCGTTGCCATGGACCGAAAAAGCAGAAGGGAGACTTTCGGCTGGATGATCTTTCACGGGAGGTGGGTATCCAGGATACACCGCTTTGGCATGAGGTGATGGAGCGGATCAGCTCTGGGGAAATGCCTCCTGAGGATGAAGAGAATTTGCCGACTGCGGAAGAGAGTGGGCGGATTGTGGAGTGGATTGCGGCTCGTCTGAAGGAAGGTGAAGCGGCGAGAATGGCGAGACGGGATCGGGTTTCTTACCATCGATTGACTCGAGAGGAGTATGTGAACTCGGTGCGGGACTTGATAGGAGTGCAGTATGATGCCTCAGATCCAGGAGGACTTCTGGAAGATCCGGAGTGGAATGGATTTGAGCGGATTGGGTCTGTGTTGACCTTGTCCCCTACACACATTGAGAAATACATGCGGGCCGCGGAAGTCATTCTGGAGGAAGCTTATCCGGATGAGCCGATTGAATATTTGGAAGCTACTGCTCGGGCAAAGACGATTACGGAAGGTCGTCCACATTATGAACGATTGAAGGAAGCAGGCTTGCTGGATAAAGTCCGGTACGAATTGGTCACCAGTGGCGAGATATTTAGAGGTTCCAATCCTTACCGGAATGGGTTGCGTTTCCCTGGTCCTGGAGTGTACGAGATCAGTTATCAGGTCAGCGGTTTGAAACCAGAGAACAAAGCTGCACCCAGAATGCAGGTCTATGAGTACAAGCTGGACCGAGTTCTTTTCGAGCAAGACATTCTCGCCGCTGAGGAGAAACCAATCACCGTATCCTTTCGTACGCACTTCCCCGCGGTTCGGTCCCCTTCCATTCATGTCCTCAATTTAACAGGTCCTCCCCGTCATCCTCGATCCACCGCACACAGTAACATCCCCTTTATCAGCACCAAGGAACCTCGGGCTCCCTGGCAAATCAAGATCACTAATCAGGATGGCACACCCCGTGAACCTATTTTGATCATTGACTCCATTACCATGAAGGGTCCGATCATTACCGAAGAGGAGCAACGGCGTCGGGATGAATACATGCCCACGGAAGAAACTTTGGAAGCGGCCACCCAAGGCCTTGCCCGCATGGCCAAGCGTGCCTTTCGTCGACCTCTCTACGATGGCGAAATGGACATCTACACCAAAATCGTCAAAGGAGAGTTGGCCGCAGGCTCCAACTTCAAAGATTCCGTCAAGGCGGCCATGATTGCCATTTTGTGCTCCAAGAGTTTTCTCTTTCTCTCTGAAGGTAACGAAAATGCAGATCGCCATGTTCTCAATGATTGGGAAATCGCCTCCCGTCTCTCCTATCTGCTATGGAGTACGATGCCGGACAACGAACTCTTTGCCGCCGCAGAACAAGGAAAACTCAAGAACCCTGCCGAACTCAAAAAGCAGTTTGCCCGGCTCCTGAAAGATCCCCGCTCCAATCGTTTCAAAGAATCCTTTGCTACCCAATGGCTGCACCTTCGCAAGGTGGGAATGTTTGCCCCGGATCGCAGGATTTACCGGAACTACGATGACCATCTGGAAAAGAGTATGATTGCTGAGAGTCAGGAGTACTTTGGTGAAGTTCTCGACTCTGGCGGTACTTTGAGAGAATTCATTGATTCCGATTGGACCATGGTAAATCCCCGTCTGGCCAAGTTCTACAAGATTCCCAATATCCAGCGGGATGAGTTTCAAAAAGTTTCCCTCAAGCCTGAATACAAACGTGGGGGTCTCCTGACTCAGGCCTCCATCCTTTCCCTCACATCCGATGGCACCCGTCATCGTCCGGTTCATCGTGGAGCCTGGGTCTCGGAAGTCATTCTCGGCAAAACCCCTCCACCTCCTCCGGCCAATGTCGATCCAATTGAGCCCAATCCGCCCGATTCTCCCAAGGCCACCCTTCGCCAGAAGCTGGATGCTCATACGCACGACCCCAGTTGTTCCTCCTGCCACCGGAAAATCGATCCTCTTGGCCTGGCCTTTGATAACTACAATGCCATCGGCGAATGGCGAACTACCGAGAAAGTGGAAGGCACTGGCGAAGATCCACCAGTCGATCCCAGCGGTGAACTTCCTGACGGTCGCAAGTTTGCCAATGCGAAAGAATTCAAACAACTCCTGATGGATGACCTTGACGCCTTTAACCACACCTTCATCGAGAAGCTCTCCATCTACGGAATGCGTCGCACCTTAACCTACGATGATCACGAGGACTTATCCACCATTGCCAAAGTAGGGAAAGACCGCGATTATAATGTAGAGGGCATCATCGAAGCTTTCGTCCTCTCCGACCTATTTCAAAAAAGATAACCACCAATCCGACATCACCATGAATATCCAATCACAGAAATGGCGACTAAGCCGCCGTCACCTTCTTCGCGGAGTTGGTGCAAGTATTGCCCTACCAATACTCAACTGTATGGAAGCTGCCGCAACCAAAAAGGTCAGCCAGCCCAAACGCAGCGTTTTCCTCTACATTCCCAATGGTGTCAACACCCTCACCTGGCAGATCGAAAAGGCCGGGAAAGATTACGAGTTTCCAGATGTCTTGAAGTCTCTCGAACCACATCGTCAGGATATCACGCCGATCAGCGGTATGTATCACCCGATGGTTCTGGGAAAAGCTCATAATTGTGAACAGGTTTGGTTAACCGGAGCCGATGTTCCCCGAGACGGAGGAGCCTTCCGCAATACCGTTTCCGCAGACCAATTAATGGCAGAAGTTCAGGGCGTGCAGACTCGTTTTGCCTCTCTGGAAATGGCCATGGAAGGTTTCTCCCTGGCTTACTCAAGAGATGGCATCCAGATCCCTGCCGAGCGGAATGTAAAAAGCATCTTTGAGCGTCTCTTTGGCGAAGAAAAAGGAGGCAAGGATGTCGTGCGTCGTCGACTCAATCGCAGAGGCAGTATTCTGGATGCAGTCATGAATGATGCCGATCGAGTGAACAAAAAGCTCGGGACCGAAGACCGCAATAAACTGGATGAGTACCTGACTGCTGTTCGCCAGGTCGAGATTCAGACGGATCGTGCGGAATCCTGGCTGGATGTTCCCAAGCCAAAGATCGATGGATCTCAAGCCAGTCGGTTCAGACAGAAGTTGGACAATTCTCAGGTCAAAATCTACCACCGTACTTTCTATGACCTCATGGTTCTCGCTTTCCGAACAGACATGACCCGCGTTATCACCTGCATGATTGGTAGTGAAGGCAATGGAGGAGCCATTCCCGATATTGGTATTTCCCAGGCACGTCACGGGCTCTCCCACCACAATGGAGATCCGGAACAACTTCGCCGACTCACTCAATGCGACACTTTCCTGATCGAGCAGTATTCCTATTTCCTCGAACAATTGAAAACTCAAGAGGATAGCAACGGCAGTCTCCTCGATACAACCCAAGTCCTCTGGGGTAGCGGTATGTCCTATGGCCACAGTCACGGTAACGCCAATCTTCCGCTCATCCTGGCGGGTGGTAAGAAGCTCGGCGTCAAGAACGGAAAACACCTGGACTACAACCTCCCGCACATTGGCAAATACAATGTCGCTGACGCCAATGGCCACTACAAACTTTGCGGTCGCCCGGTTGACCGCGATGCCCACATGAGCAATTTGCTCCTGACCATGCTCCAGCGAATGGATGTGGAAACCGACAAGTTCCAGGACAGCCTCGGAACCGTCTCCGAATT
>CAYSOI010000416.1:0-4114 GCA_964432425.1 uncultured Opitutales bacterium
CCTGCCAAAAGATTGGAAACAGATCGAATACTACGGCTACTACGTAAAAGATACCCAATCCCGCTTCAGCCCGATTGAAGTGCTTGTATCAGAGTAATCCCCGATATTCTCTAATTTGCTTTTGAGGCCATATCTTTCGCCAAGGATTGTAACCTTTAGTCAAAATATCCCTGAAGGAGGGAATCAAAAATGGGAAGTTCCAGAACCAGCAGAGAAAGGTTCAGACCTATTCGTTATTCAAATTTGAAAAAAAACTTGCAAGCTAATTCAAGTTGAACGAAACTTAGTTCCATATGAAACAAGAAGTGCAGGAAATACAAACCCTTTATGGGCTACAGAAGAAAGAAGGGATTCTAGATCGCTATCTAAAATTTGATGAAGCCGGGGATCGGGGTATCTCCACTAACTTACTGATCGACGAATTACAAGAAGGGCTCGACATGAAAGAATTTGATGAATTACAAAATCATTTAGCATTGCCAGCGGAGAAACTCTATCCCCTTCTTGGCCTATCCAAGGCCACTATGCATCGTCGAAAAAATGAAGGAAAGTTGAAGCCAGATGAGTCAGATCGAGTGATTCGTTTTGCGAGGCTGTTGTCCATGGCAATGAATGTCTTTCATGATCTGGACTATGCAAGGACTTGGTTAAAGCATCCACAATACGGCTTAGGAGGAGCGGTCCCGCTGGAATATGCCAGGACGGAAGTCGGAGCCCGTGAGGTAGAAAACTTGATGGGGCGGATTGAGCACGGGGTATATAGTTAAGATACATGGAGACGGCATGGAGAATCGTCCGTAAGCAATACGTGGATAGTGCCTTTTCTGGAATCGGAGCTGAGCAATATGGAGGGCGCTGGAACTCTCCTGGCCGCAAACTAGTATATGTGGCGAGTTCTTTGGCTTTAGCAGCAATGGAAACGTTGGTGCATCTCCCTTATCCACTCCCAGCAAAATTCCATAAGGAATGTGATTTTCAGGCATTTCGAGTGGGGATTCCCGATGAATACATATTGTCGGTTGAAGCAACCTCCCTTCCTGAAGACTGGCAATCGGAGCCACCTTCCCCCAGTACCCAGAGAATAGGAAATCGATGGGTGAACAGTGACAAATCACCTGTTTTGAGAATGCCAAGTGTCTTGGTGCCACAAGAGGACAATTTTCTTATCAATCCAGAGCATAAGAATTTTGCAAAATTAAGGATCCACGATCCAATTCCCTACACTTTTGATGCCAGATTAATGCAGAGTATTTGAATCTCCTATGTCTATCGTGAAGCTTTAAAAATTTCTGAGCCATGGCCCTCAATGAAGAATTAAACCAACGTATCCGGGACATATTTGGAAAACATCCGGAAATCACTGAAAAACGAATGTTTGGAGGCGTTTGCTTTATGCATAACGGCAATATGGTTTGTGGGAGTGACATGAGTGGCCTGATGCTACGGGTTGGCCCGGATCAATATGAATCCGTGCTAGCCATAGAGTACGCCAGCGAGATGGATTTTACGGGGAAACCGATGAAAGGCTTCGTTTCTGTTGATCCAGATGGTTACGAATCACAGGCAGATCTGGCAGATTGGCTAGAACTGGCTTTGGCTTTTACTGACACACTTCCCCCCAAAGCAAAGAAATCAAAGAAACCCCAAAGATAAGAAGGGCTTTACCTCTTCTTTCCAAGGAAAAAAAGGCTGACAAAAGACCCAACGGTCACCACCAGGAGTGGAACTCCAATTATGGGGCGGTAGTAGATCCAGGCCATGGCAATTACGAAAGAAGTAGTTCCGGCAGCCAGGGCCATGGAAACCACAAAGGTAATTCCACCAACAATGTTGCCGAGGAAAGGGATGATGTCTGCCAATACGCTCAGTGGCCCCATAATCAGATTGAACCCAATGAGCAAAAGAACGAAGCCTCCTGCACGTAATCCCCAGGTTAAGGCCGTATTGACCGCTTTCGCGTTCTTGAACATTTCGTCCGAAGAAACCTCTCCCATCGCCAACTCATTCAATTCCTCACCATTGCTGGTTGTGTAAGGCTGGAAAGTATTGCCTGTTGGTTCCGCGAGGATGCTGACCGTTGCCGCAGGTGTTAGAAAAAACTGAATACGTAAATCCCCAATTGTGGGAGTCGACACATCCTTTCCCAGAAAGATATATCCATCATCCAGCTTGGGTTCCTTATGAAAACTCCCGGCAGCTTCGAGCATTTCCTCCGTTGGGGAGATTGCCTGCTCTCCCTTAATTTTTCGAACAAGACCTTCCGGTAGTGCATAAGCTCCAAAAGACACTGCCTTTGCACGCTGTGCACTTCCTTCCACCGGCATAGGTGGATTCGGATACTTCTCTTTCTTGTGAAAATCTTCGGACTTTATCCTCTCATCTCTCCAACCACGGTCATAGGAGTAAAAGGTTTTCTTTTTTGCTCCCCCACCGACTTCTTTATCCTCCCTCTTTTCCTTTTTCTCAATCCACTGAAACATCTCCACATGCCGGCGTAGTGCCAAAGCATTGGTCTCCACACCAAACTTTGCATCTTTCAGGATTTCTTCGGTGTCGGCTTTGCCTGTGGCATGTACCAACTTTCCATTCATTTTCGAATTAACGGACTCCACCGAACCCAGTTCTACCACCGCCCTAATCCCTTCATCCAAAGCCTTCGCTCTTTTGACCGATCTGCCTTCGTTCCACCAAAGCATACCGACTCCAATTGCCAGCAGTACCAATCCAAAGATCATGCCAGCAAAGGAACTGCCAATCCGGCTGAACCATCCCTCGTGACTCACCTCTACATAACTGTCTTCACTCATAGGCATTTCGGATACGGCTCGTACATTTTCAACAACTTCAGCAAAGGCAAGTGAGAATCCTCACGCCCACAATCTGGCCAACGGCCCATCCTCTCCATAAAAAGGATCCGTCTTGGGATTGGCCAACCCTTGAATTCGGTCGATAATCTCTTCCCTTGATGTCTCTTCCTCACCACACATATCGACCTCCTGGCCAGCAGGATAGGCTCCAATGACCTGAAAATCCGCACTGGAGGAAATCTTCTTGTGACCAACACCTGCCGGGATGACCACTCCATCTCCCGCTTGAATCTCAACCTTCGGCCCCGATTCTCCTCCAAATTGCACCGTCGCCGAACCTTGAAAACATCCCAATACTTCATGAGCCATGCTGTGATAATGATGAAAACTGTACACACTTCCGGCCCAAGCCCCGTGCCAATTGTTTGCCAGAATCCGCTGCCGGACTCCTTGCATCGACTCCCCTTTCACCGCTCCAGGGTAAACCAGTAATGGCAACGTTGCATTATTGGGAATGACGCCATCATCCTCCAGAAGGTGTGTGACTACATTGGGTTCTTTCATGCCCGGTATGTTCACCATCCTGAACACAATAGGCAATCGCATGTTTTCAGACTAATTCTTCGTAAATTGAGATTCCCATTTCAGCAAACGTTGGAGCAGGTCCTTAGCAATCTCGGTACGTTTCTGGATGAGGTTATGTTTGGAGGATTCGGAGGGGTTGTCCTTGAGGTTGTAGAGTTCGAAGGGGGTGTCGTGGTTGCGGACGAGTTTCCAGTCATTCCAGCGGACGGCTTTGGAGAGTCGGTTTTTCCAGAAGAGGGTTCGTTCGGGGAGGGGTTTCTGGTGGAGAAGATGTTGGGTAAGGGAGATGCCATCGGTTTGGCAAATTTGGGTACCTGCAAGTTCCAGGAAGGTGGGCATGAGGTCAGCGGTCATGGAGAGCTCATGGGAAACTTGCTTGGCGGGAATCTTCCCGGGCCACCAGGCAATGGTTGGGACACGATGTCCGCCTTCGTAGAGTCCATGTTTCTGACCTCGCCAGGGTTGGTTGCTGGAGATGCGGTTTTCTTTTGTGATTTTCACTCCCTTTGTTCGGACAATGCCACCATTGTCGGAGGTGAAGATGACCAGGGTGTTCCTTGAGAGGTTGTGCTTGTCCAGAGTATCCAGAATCTCGCCGACACTTTCGTCCAGTTCCTCAATCATGCCTTGCACCACAGGTTGGACAGGACCCTCTGCATGAGGCCCCAACTTCCCTTTTGAACCTTCGTACCGTTTTCCAACTTTGCGATGGGCCGGACTGT
>CAYSOI010000417.1:0-4102 GCA_964432425.1 uncultured Opitutales bacterium
ATTCCTTTGCCTTGATGACTGTCTTTGAGCTCTTGTGTCCTGTTTTTACGTCTTTATTGGTAAGAAAAGGGTAGGGCAGGAAGATATTGAGTCCCATTTTCTTGCTCTTCCTTTTCCTGCCAGTTTCTGAGAAGCATTTAAAGGAAATTACCCGGCAGGAGAGGCGAAGGCCGCCGACTCAACAAAGACGGCGAATACGAAGGCAACGATCCGCCGGTGGATTTCTTGAGTACTATAATTCTGCTGGGGCAGAAATGGCCTTTGGGCACTGCTTGATATAGGTCGTATAGGACATATAGGACTTATACGACCTATGGGGAACCTAATCCTTGTTATACCTTCGGAAGCTTCAGCTTTTTTCTTACCAATCGATTACACATAGTGCCTACTGTCGAGCCCCTCGCTGGGAACGCTGAGCTCCAGTTCGGCTCTATTACCCGACAAAGAACATTCCGGCCATGGAGGCGCTGAGGAAGGAGGCGAACATTCCGGCGGCGACGGCTTTGGGGAGGAGGCGGGCGACTTCGGCCCGGCGTTCGGGTGCGAGTTTGGCGTAGGTGCCGAGGTTGACGGCCATGGAGCCGAGGTTGGCGAATCCGCAGAGGGCGAAGCTGATGATCAGGTTGGTCTTGGGGGAGAGGGTTTCCATTTCTCCAACAAAGGATGCATAGGCCACAAACTCATTCAGTACCAGCTTCTGGCCGATGAAGTTGCCTCCTGTTTGAGCTTCGCTCCAGGGAATACCGATGGCCCATGCGGCGGGGGAAAAGATCCATCCGAAGACTTGTTGTAGAGTGACCCCGCCGTAATATCCGGACATTGCCATCAAGGCCAGCGTAACGCCTGCGACCAGCCAGGGAGTGGAGCTTTGCCGGGTTTTTGTTTTCCAGACATAACTCCCGGAGCCGATCAGGAGTAGGCCGACCCCCAACGCCAGGGCCTGTTGGGTGGAGGATTGGTTGGCGAGAAGTCCCAGAAGTAGGTTACAAAGTGCAATCAATGAGATAAATGCCATCAGCATGGCTCCAATGTTGAGTGCCATGATCAGGCCATCACCCGCTCCTTTGGCTGCGGCATCGACGACATTGGCGGTGTCGCCTCTGATGTCTCCGGGGTCTTCCTCTCCAGTGTCCTGTTCTGATCTTTCCACTTCAGGAAACATTAACTTGGCCATGGCCAGACCGGCTGGGGCGGACATGAAACAGGCCGCCAGCAGGTACTCCAGAGGCACCCCCAAGGCCGCGTAACCTCCCAGCATGGAGCCTGCCACTGATGCCAAACCGCCGACCACAACGGTGAACAAGCCGGATGGAGTCAGGGTTTTTAAATAAGGTCGAATGACGAGAGGTGCTTCGGATTGGCCGACAAAAATGTTGGCTGCCGCCGCCATGGATTCGGGTTTGCTGGTGCCCAATAGCTTTTGCAAACCTCCGCCAATCCACTTGACCAATACCTGCATGATGCCGACATAGTACAGAACGGAGATCAGCGACGCGAAGAAGATGATCAGCGGCAACACCCGGAAAGCGAAGACAAAGGCCAGGTGGTTTCCAAAGACTTCTCCCATGGATTCGTTACTGGCCAGTGGTCCAAACATGAAGCCGATCCCTTCCTGCGAGGCATCAATGACTTGTTGCACACCTCGGGTCAGAGACAACAAACCTTCCCGCCCGGTTTCCCATCGCAGGACCACAAAGGCCAGGGTCAATTGAATCATCAAGCCCCCCAAGACCGGTCTCCAGCGAATCCTGGATTTGTTATTGGAAAGTAGATACGCCGCCAGGAGGACAATCAGAATGCCAATGATTCCACGAAGTGTGTGCATGGACGGCATTTCGCAGATTCGTGACTCCCTGGCAATCGTAAGATGCTGATCATTTTTGTACATTGAGATGTCTCTTTACTCATTTCTTTGAAGTTTGCTTTGACGATGTTGCTGAACTTTTCATTCTCCCGCCCCTTTCTCTCTCCTTATCTCGCAATTACAACTGATTCTCTCCAGCCCAATGAATAAAACACTCCTCGCTCTACTGGCCGTCTCCTGTATGGACATTCACTCCATTTATGCACAGGAAGAGCCTGCTGAACCCACTGAACTTCCCGGCCTTGAAATTATTGGCCGCGTCTTTGAGGAGAATACAGCTTATGCGGGAACCTACTCACTGATTGATTCCGATGCCATTGAGTTGGCCAATATTGAGGATATTGAGGATCTCTCTGGTGCGGTGCCAGGGCTACACGTCACCGATACCAATGGACGCTCCTTCGGAAACGTCTACACACTTCGCGGAATTGGCAACACTCCATTATTCGGAACTTCCGGCGTTGTGTTTTATCTGGACGATGTCCCTCAAGGGGATCCTTCCAGTATCAACTCTGTACTTCGGGATCTTGACAGTATTCGTGTTTACCGTGGTCCTCAGGGACATCTTTTCGGTCGCAACAGCTCTGCCGGTGTCGTTTCCCTGCAAAGCCGTCAGCCCGGTGATGTCCGGGAGACAGAAGCTCGGCTCACAGTTGGTCAATACAACACTCTCGAATATGGAATCTTCACAAGTGCTCCACTTGAGAATGGCATGAGCTACACATTCTCACTGGACCATGCGGAACGTAACGGCTTTATCTACAATTCTACCTTGGGACGCCACGAGGATGAACGTAATCATACCGGTGGCCGCTTTACTTTCAATTTTGAGGCGGGTGACGGATTCGATGTCAGCCTCGGCATTGCGGTGGATGAATACGATGACGGGGCTCAAGGCTTTGTTCAAATCACTGATATCGACCCGACGACCTTTGTTGTGACCCGTAACGGCAACTACTACACCAGCACGGCTGACACCGCAGGGCTCAATGCCATTGACCGAAATCAGCAATGGATCAAGGTCTCCAAGGAATTTGACTGGGGCAAACTTTCCTCGATTACCTCTCGTCTGGACTGGGAAGTTTCTCCCAACATCCAGGATCTCGACTTTGGGGCAGATTTGCCACTTGGGATGGTTGGGACAGTGATGCAGTCACAAGACACCTGGACTCAAGAGTTTCGATTCGAGCAAGTCACGGATAATCGTTTATCCTGGAATGGTGGCCTCTTCTACCTGAACACAGAAATCGATGGTAATGCCGAACGCAAGTACCCAACGACCACTGATTACATTACCGACACCACGATCCACACCGCAGAGGAGGAGAACTTTGCGATCTTTGGTTCATTTCAGTACGATTTAAAAGACAATCTTCAGCTTTTTGGCGGACTGCGTTGGGATCGAACCGAGCAAGGCCTGGACCGGAATAAGACCATGGTCGTAGCTCCTTTCGCCACCTTGGCTGATCCCACGACCTATGTTTCCATCCCCGCAGCTCCCATTGATGTCTCCACCACTTTCAATCAGGTGACCCCCTCGATTGGTGTAACCTGTGACATCTCCGATACTACCAAGTTGTTCGCCAAAACGGCCATCGGTTACAAGCCCGGTGGTTACTCTGCTTACACCAATGCGACCAATCTCCAATACGAAGAGGAACAAGCATGGACCACCGAGGTGGGTGTCACTTTCGAGCCGAACTCTAACTGGCGAATGGTACTGGCCGCCTTCTGGAGTGAAATCGAAGATTACCAGTTCGAAAAGAATCTCTCCCCAATGAGTACTGACTACGCCATCATCAATGCGGATGAGGTACAGGGGAAGGGCATCGAAGCCGAGTTGGTGGCTCATCCGACTGACAACCTGCTCCTGAGTGCTGCCCTCGGGATCAATGACATGACCTTTGACACGCATGCTGGCTTCGAAGGCAATCGCGTTCCCTTTGCCCCAAGACACACCTTCAATCTCGCCGCCCAGTACAAAGTGCCCAGCGGCTACTATGGACTGGTCGAATACCGTAGTGTGGGGGATACATTCTATGACGAGGAGAACAGTGCGGAGCTCCTTCAGGATTCCTACTCGGTGGTCAATGCCAGCATTGGCTGTGAGATCAAGGGATACTCCATTCAGGTTTTTGGCCGCAACCTGACAAAGGAAAACTACTACTCCAACATTTCCGCAGTCAATAAGCCTGCCGGTCTCATTGGTGGTATGGCTGGCACACCACAACTTTTCGG
>CAYSOI010000418.1:0-4100 GCA_964432425.1 uncultured Opitutales bacterium
GATTCGATTGAAGCCTGGGAAAAGTATCTTGCGGAAAGTCTGAAGGATTAGCTGGGAGGGCGGGTTTGCAACCCGCCTCATGTCCCATCGTTCCTCTACAAGCGACTTGCAAACCCGCTTTCCCTGGTAGACGCCAATGGGAATTCTTTTTGGAGAGTCGCATTCATCTTCGAATTGGCTTTCCAAATTCCCCTGAATCGGTCTATTTATTGAGATCGAATTTCAATTACTTATGCACCACACTAGACCCTTCCTGATTCTACTCCTGAGCCTGTTCGGGTGGAACTTGCTTCAATCCGCGGAAATTACGCTTTATTCACACAGGCATTATGAATCCGATGATGCCCTCTACGCAAAGTTCACCAAACAGACTGGCATCAAGGTCAATGTGGTGAAGGCTGGAGCCAATGAGTTGATTGAGCGATTGAAAACCGAGGGGAAAAACACCAAGGCGGACATCTTCATGACGGCGGATGCGGCTCGTCTTCACATTGCCAAGAAGGCAGGTGTCCTGGCTCCGGTGGAATCCAAGGTTTTGGCAAAGAGAATACCTTCCCATTTGAGAGATGCTGACAATCAATGGTTTGGTTTCACGATGAGAGCCCGTATCCTTGCTTATGCCAAGAATCGGGTAAGGAAGTCTGAACTTTCTACTTATGAAGATTTGACCGGACGGCAATGGCGAGCCCGCATTCTGGCACGTTCTTCCTCCAATGTGTACAACCAATCTCTCCTGGCTTCGATCATTGCTGCCAATGGTCGGGATAAGGCAACTGCCTGGGCCAGAGCCGTCCGCAAAAACATGGCTCGTCCTCCACAGGGAAGTGACCGGGATCAGATGCGGACCGTGGTCAAAGGCTTGGCCGATGTCGCGATTGTGAACACTTACTACGTCGGGCTTCTGGCCAATTCCACGGATGCTTCGGACCGCAAAGTGGCTCAATCCATTGGTATTTTCTTTCCCAACCAAAAGGGTCGGGGCACTCATGTGAACGTCAGTGGCGGGGGACTGGTCAAGAATTCGGACAACCCCAAGGATGCCATCAAGTTTCTTGAATTTCTGGCCTCAGATGAAGCACAGAAAAGCTTCCCAAGCACCACCTACGAATACCCTGTTGTTCCCGGTGTGGAGTGGTCGCCATTGATGAAAAGCTGGGGCACTTTTAAGCAAGACTCATTGAGTCTGACCAAACTTGGCGAAAACAACTCTGCTGCGGTAGAGGTGTTTAACCTTGCAGGTTGGGAGTAATCAAAAAGTTGCAGACATTTGCGAGGATTCGCAGGCATGTTCGGCATGAAGTCGATGGATGGTCTGCTACCACGGTTTTCCTTGGATTATTGATTGCCGCTCCATTGGTGGCGGTCTTGATTGGTGTCGGTACTGAGGGGCCAAAATGGGATCATTTGAAAGAGACGGTACTGACCGGCTACATCAACAATACCTTAATCCTGGTCGTTACGGTTTCGCTGCTTTCCATACTGTTTGCCGTGTTGCCGGCATGGTTGGTTTCGACCTGTGAGTTTCCGGGGCGCCGCATCCTGGAATGGTTACTGGTCATGCCTTTGGCCATACCAACGTATGTGGCGGCATTTGTGTACTTTCAATTGCCGGAAGAAGCCATTCCTTTGCTCATCAAAATCCGTCTGAATTACGGAGTGGACGCCTTTCTTTGGGCGGAAATGATTCTTCGTTACGGGCTTCTTTCCATTTTGTTGGCAGGTGTGTTGTATCCCTATCTGTACCTCGCGGTGCGTACTTCGTTTTCCTTGCAAAGAAAAGCCGTGATTGAGGCTTCACGAATGTTAGGGCAATCCATCACCGGAACTTTCTTTAGAGTGGCCTTGCCACTGGCAAGACCGGCCATGGTGGCGGGGTTGAGTCTGATCATCATGGAGGTGGTGAATGATTATGGAGCGGTCAACTTCTTTGGTGTGCCGACTTTGACCGAGGGCATCTTTCGTACCTGGTTTGGGCTACAAGATCGAAATTCCGCCGTTCGGATTGCCGGATTGGCGATGGGGGTGATTCTCCTCGTGCTTGTGGTGGAACGAACGCAGCGGGGAAAGGCACGATTTTCTGAAACTGGAGCCACCTCGGCTCCCTTGTCCCGTCAGCCATTGGGGTGCCTGCCCGCTTTGGGAGCGATTCTGGCTTGTGCGATTCCGCTGGCGATTGGCTTGATCTATCCGGTTTATCAGCTCTCCAAATGGGCATGGATGACTTGGGAGAAAGTGTTGAAACCAGAGTTTCTGGAGCAGTTGGGCCGCAGTCTGCTACTTTCACTTGGCGCTGCTTTCTGCCTCACTGCGGTGGCATTGCTTTTTGCGTATGCTCTCAAGCTCCATCCCACTCGTTGGATGCGTCTGGGCAACCGGATTTCCACCATTGGCTACGCCACTCCAGGGGCGGTCATTGCTATCGGCGTAATGGTCACCTTTGGTTGGATTGATGACCAATTTGGAAAGGCGGTGGTCAGCGGAACTTTATTGGCGATTAGTTTCGCCTATCTGGTACGGTTTCTGGCGGTGGCTTATCAACCGGTTGGAGCGGGCTTGACCCGAGTTTGCGACCGCCTGGATGAAAGTTCACGGATCTTGGGAAAACCTCCCGCCATCACCTTGTTACAAATCCATATTCCTCTGGTCAAAGGAACCCTCTTCGGGGCCGCCATGCTGGTGTTTGTCGATATATTGAAGGAGTTGCCCCTAACCATGATTCTTCGCCCTGCCAACTTCAATACCCTATCCACCACTGCTTTCGGACTGGCCAAAGAAGGGCGAATTCATGAATGTGCCGTGCCTTCCCTCATTATCGTCGGTGCAGGAGCCGTAGGGTTGGCCATTTTAAATAGGTATCTTCGTCACAATTGACTTTACGTTTTCACATGTTGTCCATTCAGAATATTTCCCGTCAATATCCTGGCACTTCCACGCCCGCTGTTCGCAATGTTTCGCTGGAAGTACCACAAGGCGAGATTCTGGCATTGGTTGGCCAGAGTGGTTCAGGGAAGACGACCTTGATGCGTTTGATTTCCGGGCTGGAGATTCCGGATTCCGGAAAAATTCTGGTCGATGGCACAGAGGTGGCCGATGCGGCAGGGAAAACCTGGGTTGCGCCACACAAGCGCCGGGTAGGTCTAGTCTTTCAGGATGGTGCGTTGTTTCCACATCTCACAGTTGCCAAAAATGTCGCCTATGGACTTTCCCGAAAAGAGTTTCCAAAGGAAGAGAGGCAGGCGATCACTGCCAATATGCTGGAGATGACCGGACTGCAGGATTACCGGGATCGCTTTCCCCATCAATTATCCGGGGGGGAACGTCAACGTTTGGCTGTCGCCCGGGCATTGGCTCCCAAGCCCAAATTGATTCTCCTGGATGAGCCTTTTTCCAATCTGGACCCTGCACTTCGTCTTTCCATTCGGGAAGACATTTTGTCGATTCTTCGAGCTTCCGATATCACCGCCATCTTAGTGACCCATGACACCGATGATGCTCTGGCCATCGGAGACCGAATCGCCGTGTTTCGTGAAGGGCAGATCGAGCAAATTGGTTCTCCCTACGAAATCTATCACCATCCACAAAATGGCTACTGTGCCCGCCTCTTTGGTCCTGCCAATTGCCTGCATCAAGCCGATGGAAAGACGGAATGGATTCGGCCGGAGGATATGCAGTTAAAACCTGAGAAAACAGAAGATTCCGACATCGCGGTAAAGGTCTGCGAAATCCGCGATACCGGAAGGCACCTCGAAGCTCGGGTTCAAGGCGATCAGGGAACCTGGATTGTTCCTATCACCAAGGAAGACGGATTCCAGGAAGGTGATTCCGTCTGGGGTTCCGTCAAGGAAGACTGAGGCGAGATGTGTCAGCTTCTTTCAAGACACGATTCCCTTTGCCCCAAAATCAACATGGGTTTTGGAAATGATTGTTGAGAACCTGTATAGACTATCTCTCATAATATATTTCCGAAACTCTTTCGTGCTAACCGCCCGTGCTTTAGGCGGTTAGGAAACCGCCCCTATCGAGAACTTCGTCATGACAATTGGAGAGAGCCTGTATCAATGCCAACGGCATTTCGTAGCTGATCCCAGAGTTGCCAACGG
>CAYSOI010000419.1:0-2742 GCA_964432425.1 uncultured Opitutales bacterium
TCCATGTCCGACTCCAAAACCGTCACCATCCGCGTCCCAGCGGAGACCTACGAAAAGATTCGTGAGGTGTGCGGTGAGTTGGGGGATGCGTACAATTTCAACCAGTTTGTAAACCAGAGCCTGCACTCCACTCTGGACATCATTGATCACGATACGGATCAAATCCCCGTCCCGGCCTTTGCTATGATGGCCCGGTTTATGAAGAGCTACAAAGCGGCAAACTTTGCAGCCCCCGGAATGCCTGGAGTCCCGACGGCTCAGACCAATGGAAACGGATCGAAAGGAGGGAACGATGCCTGAGGACCGCAAAGTCATGAGCAAGCTCTCCAAGATCTGGCTTCCGTTGGTGTTGTTCCTGAGCTGCCTCTCTGCCCTCTTCAGCAGTGACATTCTGGTGGAGCAATTTGGCAGAAACCTTTCTGCGGTTGCTCAAAACACCTTCATCTACGGCGTCCAGATCGGAGTCTGGTTGTCGGCGACCTACCTACTGAACCGTCTCATCGAAATCTTCTTCTGGGATGGGTTTGTTTCCAAGGTCTCGGAACGCAAAGTTCCCAGACTCCCAAAGGACGTCACAGCCCTCGCCTTGTTCACATTGGCCGGGATGGGCATCACGGCAACCGTCTTTGATCGTTCCATCACCGGCATCCTGGCCACCTCTGGAGTTGCTTCCGTCATCATCGGCCTGGCGTTACGAAATGTCATCCTCGACATGTTCATCGGGTTGGCGATTCATGTGGAACGACCATTCAAGATTGGAGACTGGATTCAAATCCACCGCAATCGCCGGGAGACGCACGTGGTTGCCAAGGTCATTGAGATTAACTGGCGAACCACCCGGCTCAAGACCACGGAGAACAACATGATCGTGATCCCGAACAATGTCATCGGGACCTCGATCATCACCAACTACATGGAGCCCAAGCCTCACTTCCGGATCGACCTCCCCTTCACCATCGACTTCGAAATTCCTGCCGACAGAGCCTCCCGCATCCTCGAAGCCGGCATCCGGGCCATTGCCGGTCAACACGGCATTCTGGAGGCCCCGGAACCGGAAGTCCGCCTCAAGGAGGCTACCTTGGAAGGCCAACTCTTCGAAGTCCGCTACTTCATCCTGCCGGCTCACATATCCCCCAATGAATCCCGAGACCTGGTCAACCGCAGTGTATTGGACCACCTGACACGCTCCGGCATCGCCCCATCGAAACCCAAGGAGCAAGTCTACCTCCACAAGGAAGCTCCGAAGCATCTCGACACCTCCAGCAATCAGGACATCTACGAACTCCTCTCCCGCACGGAACTCTTCAATAAACTCAGTATTGACGAATTGATGGACGTCTTCAGCGGAATGAAACGCCGCGAACTCCGCAAAGGAGATGTTCTCTACCGCCAGGGCGAACGGGGCGAGACCATGTTCCTCCTGCTGGAAGGGTTATTGCACAGTTCCATCATGGTCAAGGGGCAGGATGAACCCGCCAGAGTCGAATCCATCAAAGCCGGCTCCCATTTCGGAGAACAAAGCGTGATGTTTGGCACCACCCGCCCTTCCACGATTGAAGCCTCCACCCAAGTCATTGTTTACGAAATCGCGAAAGAGCAAATGAAGTCGATCCTGTCCAAACGGGGCGACCTGCTCTCCATGCTCAACGACGACATCGCTGAGCACACCAGCAAGATCACGACCAAGAAGAAAGCCGTCACCCGCAAGAGGAAAGCCACGGCCAAAAAAGAACCTCCCAAGAAAGGCGTAAAGCAAACCGTACAGACCTTCTTCAACTTTTTCTAACCACTTCAAGTAAGGGCAACTTGAGAACTTTTCCAATGATGAGACATGAAAACTACAAATACACCTAACCACTACCGAAGCCTCCGCTTCCTAATCACGATCCTGGGCCTGTTCGCCATGATCCATAGCCTCTCGGCTCAAATCCCGGAGAACGTGACCTCCAAACGTCTGCGACTCAGCTACATCGCACCGGATCGCTGCATGAACATCCTCAAAGTCTACGGCTTCAATGTGGGAACGGTGGGCAAACCCCTGGATGTCAAAAAACTCCCGGTGGTTCACTCCCTTCCAGGGACCAAGTTTCACGATACGGTTCTCAAACAAGACAGCAATTTCCCACAAACGGAAACCGACCCGCTCAATGAAGTCATCATTTTCTACGACCGTGACCAACCGGAGCAATACGGCCAGATTGCCCGAGTCATCGAAGAGCAAATCGATGTACCCGCCCGGCAAATCATTATCGAGGCCATGGTCCTGGAATTGTCCTCCACCGCATTGAATGAACTCGGCGTACAATGGGAACTCAACCAACCCGGCGCCAGCAACTTCTTTAGCGAAAAGGTAGTCGATACGAGCAGCAACCCCCTGATGATCGGCAATATCGCTTACCCTGCGATAGGGAATCCTGCTCAACTCGACATCACCACCACCAATATCTTCCGGGAATTCAACACCCGGCTTCGTGCCCTTGTCGAAAGTGGTTCCGCACAAGTCCTCTCCCGTCCCAGCGTACTCACTCTCGATAACCGAATGGCCACCATCAACGTATCCGAACAAATCCCCATTGCCAAGTCCCGCTTCCTCTCCAACGGGAACTTCGCCTCCATTGACTTCGCCAATCTCACCGCCGGCATCCAACTCTCGGTACGCCCACGCATCAACAGCTCTGGCTCCGAAGTCAGCATGCAGATCAATGCCTCGGTTACGGCAAGAGTTCCCGGTGAAGATCTGGA
>CAYSOI010000419.1:2842-4090 GCA_964432425.1 uncultured Opitutales bacterium
GACGTCTTTGACTCCTTCGGCAAAAACCTCTTCCGCGATGGCTACAGAATCCGTGCAGAAGATACCTTTGACCTGAGCTACCTGCAACAAAACCGCCAGCTTCAACGCCTGCAGGCAAAAGTGAAAACCCTCCTCACGCTCAACCCCAACCTGGAAACCCAGTATCCTTACAAAGAGTTCGCCAAAGGCGGCATCCCAGGCGAAGAAATCCTTGTCCACCGCCAGATCTACGAAGTCGTCAAACGCCTCAAGATCGACAACAACATCTCCACCGACAACCTCATCTTCTTCAAAAAGGATGAAAACCTGGGAGCCGGCTTCAAAGTCCAGTTCCTTGAAAAATTCCTGAAAAAGCAAAAGGTCCGGCTCTCTGGAAATGGTGGCAAACAAGCCGTCGCCATCACCTTCCAACTCCGCCGCTTCAGCGAAGATGTAAATGACATCCTCAAGGAACCAGTCCCCGAAGTGGAAATCGTGAATTGTCCCGATCAGGACACCTGGGAAACCCTGCTCAATGACATGAACCAACCCAACGAAGAAGGGATTCGCCAACACACCATTCTTCTGCGTTCCAGTGAAGATGTACAACGCCTGAAACGAGCCATCGTCCTCAACAAGATCATCGAGCTCAACAACGCCGAAAGCATCCTGAGCCTCAAAAGCTTCCGTCGTGGCCGCCAACTGGCCATGCCCACCGTCAAGAAAGGCGACATTGAACTGCTCGATGCCGATGTCGCCCGCTGCTTCTACTACTCCGAGCAGTACTACCAGGCCCTCCAACAAGAAATCAACAATGCCGCCAAAGCCCTAGCGAAAGACGTCGGCGGTGATAAACTGAGCCAACTCTAACTTTGCACACGTAACCCCAATCATGTCCCCATAGACAGTGAGACGTTCCCGGCCATCCAGAAAATGCCAAACAATGGATGGTCGGGAATCGTCTCGGGTTATGAAAGGGAGGCTTCGTGCAATAATCTTGCTGAAAATTGAGAACCAATTTCTAATACCCCTATCCCAAGGACCGATGATAGAATACCAAAAGTACATCACGATTGAACCAGGAAAACGATCAGGCAAACCCTGTATCCGTGGTTTGAGAATCACAGTATATGACGTATTGAATATGCTGGCCGATGGGATGTCTCATGAGGAGATCATAGATGATTTCCCAAAGCTTACTCAGGAAGATATTTATGCCTGCCTTGCCTACGCAGCTGACCGGGAACACAAGACAGCCTTACTGAGTGC
>CAYSOI010000420.1:0-1538 GCA_964432425.1 uncultured Opitutales bacterium
TGTTTTTTGTTTCCGCAGAATGGAAACGTGCGTTTTAAAAATCCAGCCAGAAAATTCAGAATGCTTGTTGATAGCCATTGTCATTTGGAAAAATTCCACAATCGGGAATTGCTTCCGGTCGTGCTCGAAGAGGCGGAAGCTCTGGGAGTGGGGCGGGTGATTACCGTAGGCACCAGCGTCACGGACTGGGAACTTTATCGAAAACTGACCGCAGCTCATCCTGGTCAGGTTGCGTACACGGTGGGGCTTCACCCGACCAGTGTGGAGGAGGATTGGGAGGAGCAGGTCGCGAGGTTGCCGGATTTATTGAATGCGGAGCCAAAGCCTTGTGCGATGGGGGAAATGGGGCTCGATCATTTTCATTTACCGAATAAAGATCCGGAGGCGGCGGACGCGATCAAGGTCCGACAGTTGTTGGCGTTTGAGAGGCAGTTGCAAATCGCTAAAGAGGCAGACATGCCGATTGTGATTCACTCCCGAAATGCGTTTTCAGAATGTGTGGAGTGTATCGAGAAGTCAGGCTTCCCATGGGAAAAGGTCGTTTTTCATTGTTTTGCTGATGGGGCAGAGGAAATGCGGATTTTGAAGGAACTCGGTGGTTGGGCCTCTTTTACAGGTATCATTACCTACAAGAACGGTCAGAATGTTCGGGATGCGGCCATGGAACAGGGGTTGGACCGCTTGATGCTGGAGACGGATTCCCCGTATTTGACGCCGGAGCCGCATCGTGGAAAAGAGAATCGCCCCGGTTATACACGACACATTGCTGAGAGATGTGCGGAGATGTTTGGGGTGACTTTGGAAGAGGTGATTAAGATCACGACTGCCAACGTTGAGAAGTTTTACGGAATTGAAGGATGAATCTTGAGCTATCAGGTCAGGGTGTTGTGGTCGTGGGAGGTGCGATGGGTATTGGCCGGGCGATTGCTGATACGTTTCGGGCGGAGGGGTGCCAGGTGGGTGTTCTCGACTTGCAGGAATGTGAAGATGTAATTTCGGCAGATGTTCGAAATTTTCAACAGGTCCAAGCAGGGGTTCAATCTTTCCGTGAGAAGTTTGGGCGGCTGGACCATGCTATTTATGCTGCAGGCATGGGGTCTGGGAAGTTTGGCTTTCCTTTCTGGAATTTAGAACCTGAAGATTGGGGGCCGGTTTTGGAAGTGAATCTGACCGGTGCTGTAAACTTCGCCCATGTTTGCACTCCTTTTTTAAGAGAGCAGAGAGAGGGCTCCATGTTGTTTCTGACTTCGGTGGCTGGGCAAAATGGTTCCCAGACTGACCCACCATACAGTGCGGCAAAAGCTGGCCTGATCAACTTCATGCAATGTGCGGCCAAGGATTTGGCGGAGTTTAGTATTCGGGTGAATGCGTTGGCTCCTGGAATGGTCAAAACTTCCATCAATCAATCTGTTTGGCAATCCGTCCAAAACCAATGTGCCGAGGAAGATCGCCAGACGTACGATGAATGGGCGGACGAAAAAATTAATAAAATTGCTCCACTGGGTCGCTGGCAGACCCCGGAAGAATGTGCCGCCATG
>CAYSOI010000420.1:1638-4082 GCA_964432425.1 uncultured Opitutales bacterium
TTCAGGAGACCAGTGGATTTCTTTGAGGAAGATTAAGTTTCCGGCACGTAAATTTCCGCTTCCCCATCAACGGCAATTCTTTGTCGGGCTCGGCAGAGTGTACGGAAAAGAATGCGTCTCTTGTCGACATCAATACTTTGTATCTGGACAGTTGCCGTGACGATATCGCCGACAAAAACCGGGCGTTTGAAGGTCAGGGACTGGGAGATGTAGACGGAACCTGGGCCGGGCAACATGGTCCCGAAAATGGCGGAAAAAAAAGTTGCGGAATGCAGGCCGTGAGCAATGGGTTTTCCAAACTGAGTTTGGGCGGCAAAATCAGGGTCTGTGTGGACGGGATTGGCATCGCCGGACAATTTGGCAAACGCGGCCACATCGTCGGCATGGATGGTTTTCTCCAGACTGGCTTCCATGCCGACTTCGAGGTTTTCGAAGGGTAGATTGTTGAGTTTTGTCTTATTCTCGGTCACGTCGAATTTCGAGATTCTTTTCGGTTAAGGGAACGGCAGGATTACTGAAAACGGTGATGCCTGGAGGAACATTCTTGGTTACGACAGCACCGGCTCCGACTACGGCCCCTTTGCCGATTCGCAGAGGCCGTCCGGGAGCCCCTTGTTTGATGACAGCTCCTGTGCCGATGTAGGCGTAATCTTCAATGATGATGTTGCCATTGCAGTTCACTCTTGGGGCAAATGTCACAAAGTCCCCAATGATGCAGTCATGGGCCACATAGGAGTAAATGTTGGCATGGAAGCCACGGCCAATTTGAATGTCTGTAGTCAATGTCACGAATGGGCAAAGCAGGCTGCCTTCTCCGATCTGCACATTGTCGTAGGTTAAGACATTCTCTGCTCGAACATCGTACATTTGGACGCCGGCTTCTGTGCAGTTGGCAGTTAATTTCTCTCGTAATTGGGATTCTGCAATGGCAATGGTGGCGAAACGTTCTTCTGCGGGTTGGTTTAGGAAATCCTGAAAGTTGTAAACGGGGGTGCCTTTGATGATGGGTTCCACGTCTCCGTCATCAATGTAGACAATCTCGTATTCGGATGAGGTACTTTGGGACTTTTCTAACTGTGCTTTGATCAGTGGGTAGGTTTCCCTCCCCATTCCTGCACAGCCATAAATACCGTATAGTTTTTTCATGGTGAATTCAGTCCAGGTTAGGCAAAGCCAAGTGGGGGCAGTGTTTGGGAATGCATGAAATGAATCTTTGGTTAACCTGTGATCTCTTCGGCGAGATCTTCGAGGGGATAAGTCCAGATTTCGGATAAGGTTGGGTGATACCAGTGTACTTTGATCAGGTCTTGCACTTTGGCCTTCAAGCCCACGGCGACTGACATTGAATGAATCAATTCGCCGGCGTCTTTCCCTACGCACTCGGCTCCGAGGACGACGCCAGTTTCTTTGTGGGCGATGACTTTCACGTAGCCGAACTTGGCTTCCATGAGGATGGATTTCCCGTGGTCATCAAAAGGGTAGGACTCCGTGATGAACGGAATGCCCCGTTGGGTCAATTCGGTTTCGGATAAACCGACCACGGCAGCTTGCGGATCTGTGAAGACCACTGTGAGTAAGGGGTCATAATCCATTGGATCAGGATCTTGTCCGAAGGCTTTCTTCACGGCGCATTCCCCCTGGATGATGGCGACATGCACGACTTCATGTGGTCCGGCACAATCGCCAGCGGCAAAGATGTCTGGATGAGAAGTTTGCTGGTATTCATCGGCGACAATGTGGCCGGATCTGCGAAGTTCGACCCCGGGGGCTGACAGATTGAGAGAATCCGTGGCCGGAGTGCGGCCCAGGGCATTGACGATTTCTGTCGCTTCGACTGTGGTTGTCTGGCCATCTTGTTCGAAGGTAGCTGCGTAGCCGTTGTCTGTCTTTTGCAAAGATAAATTGGAGGTGTCGGTATAGACTTTCATGCCCTCTGCTTCAAAGGCTGTCTTTACCACTTGTGACACTTCTGGGCTCATGGATTTGAGCAAGTTGGGGCTGCGTTGGATCTGGGTCACCTCGGAACCTGTGCGACTCAGAAACTGGGCCAACTCACAGGCCACCACTCCACCTCCCAGAACAATGACGGAGTCCAGTTTACGGTCCAGTTCCAGAATTTCATCACTGGTGAGCACTGGCAGTTCGGACAATCCTGGAACAGGGGGTACCGAGATTTTCGACCCCGTGGAAATCAGGATTTTGTCCGCCGTCAGAACAGTGCCGTCATTCAGGGTGATTTCTTTTTCTCCACTGAATCGGCCGAACTGCTGATACAGATCGAAACGGCCATCCTTGAGTTGTTCCTCACGATACTCCTGAAATTCGCCGATGACGGTCTTTTTCCTTTGGTGCAAGGCTGGGAAATCCGCCGTTGCCTGGGGAATGTTCAGTCCGAACTTCTTCCCATTTTGAGCCAAGTGCAGAACTTCTGCGGAGTAAATCAA
>CAYSOI010000421.1:0-4080 GCA_964432425.1 uncultured Opitutales bacterium
CCGGATTGGCGGATGGGGCTTCGGGTGGGGGTGATGTTGGGGTTGAAGGTGGGGGTGGGGATTTGGAGTTGTTTGGCGAGCCAGTGGACGATGTCGGATTTGGTGGAGGGGTTGCCGTCGGTGACGTTGTAGAGGTGGAAGTTGGGGTGGTTGGATTGGAGGGAGGCGAAGATGGCGGAGGTGGCGTCTTCGAGGTGGAGGAGGTTGAGGAGGAGATCGCCTCGGCCTGGGAGTTCGGTGGTGCCTTTGCGAAGGAGGTTGAGGAGGTAGTGGCGGTTGGGGCCGTAAAGTCCAGCGAGGCGAAGGATGTGGGTTTGGGAAAAGGGGGATTTTGTGCGGAGGAGGTTTTCGGCTTCGAGGAGGATTTCTCCGGCTTGGGAGGGTTCGGGAGTGGGGGAGTCTTCGTTTACGGTGCTGCCATCGGATTGGGAGTAGACGGAGGTGCTGCTGGTGTAGATGAATTTGGCGGGGTGTGACGTGGAGCCCACCCAGTTGAGGAGAGAGGTATTGCCGTCGAGGTAGGAGGTGCGGTAGCCTTCGAGGCCATTTCCGGCGGAGCTGACGCAGTTGACAATGTAGTCCTGATCCTGGGGGATCTGGTCGTGCCAATCGGTTTCGTGAAGTGGGGCGGTTATGGTGGTTTGTACGCCGAGTGTGGCGAGTTCCCTGGATCTTTCGGGGTTGCGGGTCAGGGTGGTGACTTGCATCCCGAGTTCCAATGCGTTTTGCACGATGGCATTGCCGAGCCAACCGGCTCCAAATACTGCGATTTTCTTATGGTGGAAATGGGATTGCGTCTGGTTCATGAGGATACAAAGTGGTTGGCTATCTATGGAAAAACCAAAGCCAGAAGAGGTAAAAAACTACTTGCTGGATCTTCAGCAGAATATTGTCAACGCGTTGTTAAACATTGATCCTTTTGCTACTCTCAAGTCGGACTCCTGGGAAAGGGAGGAAGGCGGGGGTGGACTCTCCTGTGTTTTGAATGGTGGGGAGATCTGGGAAAAGGGAGGCGTCAATTTTTCTCATGTGTTTGGGGAGAAGCTTCCGCCCAGTGCGACGGCTGCCCGTCCGGAGTTGGAAGGTGCCAAATATGAGGCGATGGGTGTGTCGCTGGTCATTCATCCCAAGAATCCGTTTGTGCCGACGACTCATATGAATGTTCGGTTTTTTCATGCCAGCACAGAGGAGGTAGATTCGTGGTGGTTTGGCGGTGGATTTGATCTGACGCCTTACTATGGTTTTCGCAATGATGCCATCCATTGGCACAAGACGGCCAAGGCGGCCTGTGATCCTTTTGGTGAGGAGCTGTATCCGAAATTTAAAAAGTGGTGTGATGAGTATTTCTATCTCAAGCATCGCGATGAGCCCCGGGGTGTGGGTGGTCTCTTCTTTGATGATTTTCAACTGGAGGATTCGTTTGATCGCAGCTTTGAGTTTATGCAAAGTGTTGGGGATCATTTCCTGAAGGCGTACATGCCGATTGTGGAGAAGCGGAAGCATCTGCTTTGGAATGACGAGCATCGTAATTTTCAGGAGTATCGCCGCGGTCGCTATGTGGAGTTCAATCTGGTTTATGACCGGGGTACAGTCTTTGGTTTGCAATCGGGTGGGCGTACGGAATCCATCCTGATGTCGCTGCCTCCGAAAGTGCAGTGGCATTACAATTGGTCTCCCGATCCCGGATCTCTCGAAGCTGTGCTTTATGAAGATTTTCTGAAGGCAAAGGATTGGGCGGATATGGAGGAAATCCCGGAACCAGCCGTTTGAGTTATGAATAGTCGCGAAAGATTTTTAGCTGCCGTCAATTGTGAGCCGTTGGACCGTCCACCGGTCTGGTTTATGCGGCAAGCGGGGAGGTATCTTCCCGAGTACCGTGAATTGAAGTTGACGCATTCGTTCACTGAAATGGCCCAGACGCCGGACTTGGCGGTCGAGGTGACTTTGCAACCTCTGCGCCGTTTCCCGCTGGATGCCGCCATTGTGTTTTCGGATATCCTGGTGATTCCGGAAGCTCTGGGGCTGCCCTACTATTTTAAAGAGGAAGGTGGCATTGGTTTTCGGGAGCGAATCGAGTCTGCGGCGGATGTGGATAAACTGGATGCCACAGAGGTCACGACCCGTTTGAGTTATGTGGCGGAGGCTTTGCAAATTCTTCGCAAGGAGCTCGGGGATACCAAGGCACTTCTAGGCTTCGGGGGTTCTCCGTGGACTTTGGCGACCTACATGGTGGAGGGCGGTTCACCGGGCAATTTTGAGCGAATCAAGTCGATGGTGCATGAGCAACCGGAGACCTTCGAGAAACTGATGGAGAAGCTGACCGTAGCGACCATTGATTACTTTGGCTCACAGATTGATGCCGGGGTTGATGCGATCCAAATATTTGATTCCTGGGGCAGTGCTTCGGCGGGAACGGAGTATGAGGCGTTGTCATTGCAATGGATTCGCCGAATCATTGATGGTGTGGCGGGTCGGGTGCCGATTACCTTGTTTGCCAAAGGAATGGCTCATCATGCAGATGGGTTGGTCGCGACGGGAGCGAAGATGCTGAGTCTGGATTGGACGGTGGATCTGGGGAAGACCGCCCGGGAACTGCCAGACCATGTGGCGGTACAGGGCAACATGGACCCTGTGATTCTCAACACCACTCCGGACATTACCAACTCGGCGGCAACAAAGATTCTGGACAATCTGAAAGGCCGTCCGGGCCATGTTTTTAATCTCGGTCACGGTGTTCTTCCTCAGGCGAAGATTGCCTGTGTGGAAGCCATGATGGAGACCGTGGTAAATTACGCCAGTTGACCGAATGATAGCATTGAAGCTTTGCCGTTGAATTGGCTTATGGAAATTCGTTAGTTTGTGATCATGAAACAGGTATTTTTTCTCTTAGTTTTCACGATTGGATTCATCTTGTCAGGGTGTAAGAAAACCAAGGAGCAAGCAGGTGGTCCTGGTGGAGAAACAGACCCGGAGAAGATACAAAAAGAAAAAGAGGAGGAATTGTTGCCCAAAGGGAAACCCTACACGGTAGAGGCCATTGACATGAAAATGGAGTGGATTCCTCCAGGGCGATTTACCATGGGAAGCCATCCCTCGGAGGTTGGGCATCAATTGGAAGAGGAAACCTTGCACATGGTGATCCACAGCCAGGGATTTTGGATGGGAGCGTACGAAGTGAACCAAAAGCAGTTCCTGCAGCTGATGGGGGAGAACCCCAGTACTTTTCAGGACGAGAACATGCCAGCTCACAAAGTGGATTGGCATGATGCGTTGGAATTCTGCGAGATTCTTACCGATCAGGAAAAACGGGACAAACGGATCCCGGATAACTGGAAATTTAACCTGCCGACTGAAGCTCAATGGGAATATGCTTGTCGTGCCGATGCCACGACCGCCTATCATTTTGGCAACAGTGTGGACGATTTAGCCAGGTTTTGCTGGTTCAATGACAACAGTAAAGGCAGTCCCAAGCCTGTGGGGCTCAAGAGGCCCAATGATTGGGGGCTGTATGACATCCATGGCAATGTTGGCGAATGGTGTTATGATTGGTATGGCAAAAGATATCCGCCGGACCGGAGTGTCGACCCCATCACTGAGAAAGGTTCCGAGAAAAAAGTATTTCGCGGAGGTACCTACACGGACATTCCTGAACGTTGTCGCTCCGCCCATCGGCATAAGATCGAACCGGATACCCGGAACCCGTGGATTGGTTTCAGAGTTGTGCTGACGAATTTGTACTGAGGATAAAGTCCGCAGTTGAAAAAGATATGGGTAATTTTCAATTGTCATGACGAAGTTCTCGGAGGGGCGGTTTCCTAACCGCCTAAAGCACGGGCGGTTAGGAAACCGCCCCACCAGTTAGCTCGAAAGAGTTTCGGAAATTTATTATGAGAGATAGTATAACGCTGAAGGCGTTTCGTAACAAAACCCAAGGTTGGACGCATGGTGGCCTACCTTGGGTTAAAGAGAATGAAAAGGAACAACCCTGAAAGTGGTTGAGTAACCCTCTCTTCTCGCTTTCAGGGTTGATTGTTGTTGAATCCAAGGTTCCCAGGGTAGCCACTGGCAACCCTGGGCTTA
>CAYSOI010000422.1:0-4074 GCA_964432425.1 uncultured Opitutales bacterium
ATCTTTAAACATAGCACTTTTTCAGATTTGGTTCCGGCTATGCTGGGTTAGGTTTTCCCGGGAAAGTTGACTTGGGTTGATCCTCATTGCTGGCTTTCGCTTCCAGTTCTTTCAATCGGATGTTTCGGAAAGCGACCTGGCAGCCTTTCCCATGATCCTGCAGGGCGATGACTCCCTTGCGACGGGACATGCGGGCGTCATCATCTGTCACTTTGGAAAAAACTACGCCATTGATCTTTTGGGTAAGGGTGTTGCCCACTGCAATAATTTCCATGGTATTCCAACCATCCTCATCAAAGTGAGCCACAATCTCTTCCCCGGGTGCGACTTCTTTGACTGTCTTCTTCCCATCCTTTGCAATCGTGACCTCCTGCCCAGCAGTCGCCATCAGGTGACGTGCTTCTCGGGCTGGATCTTTTTTGTCGAGCAGGGAGTGATGCCAAAGGCCCATCTTTTCCTGTGGAGCGATCTCAACCTGATAACCAAACACCTGATGATTTCCAAGATCATCGCTCCGGACTTGAACGCCGGAATTACCAGCTCCGTATTTGAATTCCAGGCGAAGTACAAAATCACTAGGAGTTCCCCCTCGCCAGATGACCCAGTTCCGGGTCTTTTCCTTTCCGGTGCAGGAAATTGTGCCATCAGAAAGCTTCCATGCACCTTTCCTGAAATCCCAATTTTCCAGGCCTTTTCCATCAAACAGGGGGACGAAGCCAGCATCGTCCGGTTTTGGGAGAGCAACCCTTTGATTTGTAATAATCTTCTCAGCTGGTTTCTGCCTGGGAGGGCGAACTCTTTTAACGGATTTCCAGGTTTTCCCATTCGTGGACAAAAGGATATCAAATGAGATGGGTGTCCGGCCTCGAATGCTTCCACCACGGTCCCGTGAGAACACTACTTGATTGATTGCCTGGACCTTGGGTAACTCGATCTGAGCCCACCCTTGTCTTGTAGCAGGAATCCAGCTGTGTGCGTTGGTGTATCGACCGTCATTCAAAAACTCGATGCGATGTTTGTATTCGTACCCTTTTAAGATGGACGAGGCAGTTGCACGGGCACCATTGGCTTGAAGAGCCAGATTCTCTTTGGATTCTCCAGAAAAGATTTCCAGCTCATCAATACAGGGCTGGCCCTTGCTGCTGGCTAGAATCTGCACACGCACAAACTTTGCCTGAGTCGGTAGGAATTTGTAAGAGTTTGCGACTGTGGGTTGAAAGGTTTTGTAGACCAGTTCACTTTCATTAGATACAATCGCAGGTGGTGGTGATGTATCCTGTATCTTGCTGGGATCGTCTCGCAGATAGGCAATCATGTCTGCCATTTCCTGTGGAGTTTGGATAAGACCTGCTGGCATCATGGATTGCTCACTGGCATCCTGTTTGGCAATGTTGGTCTTCAATAATTCAATCAACTGGCCAGTGATGATTCGGAGTTTGAGTTTGCCATGTTCAGCTCCCGGTTCGACAAATCCGGTGTATGTTGTACCCTCTTTCATCGTAATGGTATTGGGATGAAAGTTTGGCGAAACCGTCTGGTTTGGAACCAGCATCGAAGCAGCCAAATAACTCGGAGCAAAACGCTTCCCCACTCCAACCATACTCGGTCCAATCGATCCTCCAGCACCATCATGGGGAGCCAGATGACAGGCGACACAACCACGACTGGTGAAGAGAGCTTTGCCTTTCACCACATCGCCCACAGGAGTGGATGCCTCGTCCCAATTGATGCCGCGAAAGGCTTCAGGAATTTCAGTGCCATTGGGGAGTTTTGCTCCTTTGAGGGCCTGCATCGCCTGTTTGAGATCCTTCTTCCGAACCCTGGCAGCCGTGATCGACAACTTCATCTTACCAGCGGCAAGAACTGCGGCGACCTGCGAATCCAGCTGATTGTCGTTGAGAAAGAATAGTCCGGTAGCTGCCGTGCTGGCGACTCTTTCATCTGAGTCAGACAAAGCTTTTCGCAGTCTTTGATAATCGGTTTGGTTGGCAACTCGGACTTCTTCATCCTGCCACCATTGGGCCATAGTGAAAGTCCCCGCAGGTGCACCGAGGTCGCGAAGATCAATGGGCCCTTCGGGGTGCAGAAGTTGCATCCTTTTCTCTATGGCAACAGTACTGCCTTGCGGCAACTCAGTGACCTTTTCTGCCTGTTCCCATAGCCGGAAACTTGTAGCCAGTGCTGCGGAGAGACGCTCGTCTTCAGTTCCGGAGGCGAGGCTGTCGAGCTGTTTAGCAGAGGCATTCCTTGCCAATAGAATCGCCATTGATTGCCGAACCACAGCATCTTCATGGGCCGCCAATTTGGCAATAGAATTGGATATAGTACGTTCAGAGGTATACAGATACTCGATAAGCCCCGCCAACAGTTTGGGCTGATCCAGTTTTACAGCGGTTGAATGGATCATAGCCTGGCTCCAGTCAGAAAAGTGATTAGGGAAAGCAGCGGCAGCTTTCCAGGCAAGTGCAGCACTTTGCCCGTTTCCTTTGGCAAAAGTACCGATTCGTTCTACGGAAGTGGCATCTCCATTGGCGGCAGCCAGGAAGATGAGACTGGAAAAAGCTGGAGATTCCGGGCTTGTATTCGCAAAGGTATCAGTAGCCTTTTGCAAGGTAGTCCCTCCCTGTCTTAGGATTTCCCGATGAGCTTTGGTCCGAATCTGAATGGGCTCTGAAAGTAAATCGACAAGATGCTGGGCAGAGTGGTTAAAGTTGTCTTTCGGTTTAGATTCACGGTGCGAAATGAGAAGCAGGTCGGTTTTGCACTTCGGTGAAGCTTCATTGCCTTTCATGTAGCAAACAGAAACAATGAGCCGGCCATCATTGGTTGGCATTGCCGAGACTGGGCGACGATCACCCTCCGCTTTAAGAAAGACCTTTGCCTCTGATCGAAAAGCAGCTCCCTCTGAGTAAATTGGATAAAGATCGACACTTCGGCTGCCCCAGTTTGCGACGAAGAGAGAGTTTTTGTAGTTCTCCCCCAAGGTGATGTGGTCATAATAACCTTGTCCGACTGGTACATCCAGTGTCCAGTTGACATTGGGGATCATATCCAGGCGATCAGGAACCTGGCTGGCATCCCAACCCCGGGCCCAACCGTTCCAGGAATTAGGCGGCACAGTTACCAGCTTGCACGGGTTTGCAGTCGAGCCTTCCTGATCATTATCATTGGCAAAGAGATTCCAGTCTCGATCAAAAGATATGCCACACGGATTTCGTAAACCACGTGCAAAGGTCGACAGAGCGAATGTATCCAGGTCCAGACTCATCACCGCCCCTACACCAGAATAAGGCACAGGTCGGTTTTCCAGCCCAACATACCAGGTCCAAAGCCAGAGATGATCAGGACGATTTTTGTCCATATGCACACCGGGATGTGGATCCCCCATTGCAATGAGCAAGCGGCCATCAGGTGCAAATTCCATCCCATGCAATCCTTGGTGATGATGGCCGAGCGGATTCCCCCAAAGAATTTTATCAAGCTTTGGAGAAGCACTGCTTCGAACTTGCCTTAGTTGATACAGTGCAGTGTTGGTCAGAATCAGCAGATCATTCCCGAAAGCTTCCAGGTCATAGACCCAGGTATCTTCCGGAAATCGATAGATCTCTTTACGTTCCTGGAAACCACCATCCTGAGTCCGCTCATAGACAAAGACTCCCTCACGAGCCCCCAGAAAGAGATTCCCTGCAAGGTCCATGTCATGACTGAGGAAAAACTCGTCAGGGTGGGTGTCCAAAAGTTCAACCTTCAAGTTCGGATCCTGTAGGGTGATTCCTGCTACCTCAGCTTGTGTCTCTGAATTCTGTGCCCCCAGGTTTGCCCCAAACATCGCCAAACCTAGAAAAGGAATCAGAAATTTCATATTCATGAGAGCATACAGCCATCAAAAGACCAGGGTGTCCATTGTTTTGGACAGAACCACGACTGAACACGAATCGACACGAATGAAATGGGAGAGTGTAGCTTTCCACGCAAACCTTAAACAATCAACAATCTCTATTCATCAATCGTCTGCTCCATACCGCATGATTCTGACAAGAAATGGAAATCAAATCATCTGTGGGTTCTCTGAAT
>CAYSOI010000423.1:0-4069 GCA_964432425.1 uncultured Opitutales bacterium
CACCACACTCGGCCACAAAGCCAACGCCCCCCACTCCATCCGGGAAACCCCAAAACTCAAAGCCACCAGAACTACAGCGAACAAGACACGTTTCTTCATATTCACCATACTTTTAGATCTCCGGTTTTCCAATGCCGCACCACTTGCCTCAAGAGGCGTGTGAAGCCTGCCCCAAGCTGAATTTGAGAAGGCGAAGGCATTTGAGGTCAGACGAGCCTATGATTCCGTTTGGTGCAACCTCACTGAACCGTGAACATGTCTGCTCCGGTAAGGTTGAGATCACCGCCATTCGTGTTCAATATTACAGAGATGTCTTTGGTCCCAGTCGATGCATTGGATGGAATGGTCAAACTACCGGTAAGTGTTGTTTGGCTGGGTCTGGATACACCCGAAAGGCTGATGCCACCAACGGTTGCTGTGGGAGTGCCCGGTGCATCGGCTGGAGGGAGGGGAGGTTGGTTATTTCCATCCAGGGTAATGGTTACGGTAAGGGTGCTTCCTCGGGTGCCATTTGTGGGAGAAATGGAAACGACACCATTGGTTTGAACATCGTCTCCTCCGTCATCATCAATACCAGAGGAGGATGGGGTGCCGCGATATTTCCGGATCGTGAATGGATATGCAATCTGCATGGTCTCAAATTCGGCGGCAACATTGGACATGCTGTTTGTGCTGAGGGTGTTTTGCATGCCTTCGATGAATGCGACGTAGGTGTTGTAACTATTTGTGCCGGAAATGGATACGCTATTGACTTCAAAGCCTGCCTTTAGGTCCGCGATGTAAGTGGCGTCATCGCTCCAGGAGGTGGGCATAAGGTCGTGCTTTTTGAGGGTATTGCGAACATCGTAGCCGAAGTAGGGGTTCAGATTGCGCAGGATGGTTCCATCGGTGTCCTTCATCACGGTCATGTGGTAGTGGTAGATGCCGTCTGGAAACTCAGGGGTAGGGGAGATCAATCCATTGCAATCATCCAGATGACCGGAGTTTGCCACATAGGAGGGGTTGCCGAAAGCATCGTTGGTTCCCGTGTAACTGCTTTCCATGATGACTCCTACTTGGGAGTTGGAGTCCGGCCAGCCGACAGGTCCGTAGATGGGCCAGCCATCCACCGCGAAGCCAATTAGAGGGGAGTGCCCGCCATCGACCAGAAGTGCATCGATCTCGTCGCACTTTTCTTTCTCCGATTTCCATTCGTCGCTGATCAGGCGGAGGCAGGTTGGGTACTTGTGGTAGTGGTATTGTCCATTTTGTTGAGGATGTCCGCAACAACTGGAAAAGATGCGTCCGTAGGCAGCGGTTTCAAAGGCATCTTCAAATGGGTTGAACACGGGCATGGCATTCAGGGCCACTCCTACGGTTCCCAGTTCCGTATCCGTGGCAGTGGTATTGTTGACTGGGTTCAAGGGGATGCGGAAGACCTCGTCGGCAATGATCACCTGGTTGGGGTTATTGTTTCCGGATGCCCCTTCATTTTCTTCACTGAGTTTCAGGCTTTGGAAACCGCCGGTAACACCTTCATTCCAGCCATTAGTCACATCTATTCCGACCAGGGTGGGTTTGTAGTTGGGAACTCCGTTGCCCGTCACCACCATTTGTTCGGCATCATCATCCCGTTCGATAGTGATGCTGTTTGCTGTGGTGACGCCATCGACTGTCAGGGTGACTGGGCCGCCGGATTGGAGTTGGTTGCGATAGTTCTCTACCAGGCATCGAGCCCTGATTTCAAAGGAGGTGTCTCCCTGAAGGTAGATCAAATTGCCGGTCACATTATTGGTCGTCTCTTCTTCTACCAATGTATAGCCTCCGATGGCCGAAGTATCCGGCTTGAAGTAGGAAATGCTGGAGGCCGTTAGCTCGATTTTTCCGATATCTTCGTCAGAAATGATGACTTCATCTTCCGGGAATTTCGAAACGAGTGTCTCCATGTCTGTCCATTGAGAGGTGGTGTAATCATAAAACCCGACTCCGGAAAGGTAGTACCGCCAATCCGATAGTTTGTGAAAATAGAGCCACGGATATACATCCGACCGACTCCAGACCCAATTCATCTCCTGATGATAAAACCAAATGGCTTCTTCCCCGGAATCGATTGGATAAATCCATCCCAAACTGCCATGGTAAACCCAGTCACCTCCGGAATCATACACATTTCCCAACCAAGTCTGTTTCCAGCCCTCCTGAGAAAGGGATGTGGCCTCCGAGAATAAATTATCGCTGACCGCCCAAACTGACATGGTCGGCATCAACCCGGAGAGGATCAGGAGGTGGGCGCAGGAAGTACGGCGAAGAGGGCGGAGATTTGGAATCATGACAGGAAAGAGAGCGTTCGGGTGATTGGATTTGGCTCAGACTGAAGTCAACGGTCATCAGGTCAAGTAAATGGAATTCTTCCTCGGGTTTTGCCAGCATTTGAATTTATCTGAAAGTTTGACCTCTTAAGAAAGGTACTCCAAAGACATTGGTATTACTGCCATGAAAAAACTACTCTTTTTCCTCTCCCTGTCATTGGTTTCAGGTGTTTATGCGGCTCAGGAACAGCCGAATATCGTCTTCTTTTTCACAGATGACCAGACCTCCAGTGCCCTCGGCTGCTATGGAAATCCCATTGTGCAGACTCCAGTAATTGATGGCTTGGCGGCCAATGGCACACGTTTTTCCAACTCCTTTGTCAGCCACTCGATCTGTTGGGTAAGCCGGGCCAGCATATTGACAGGTTTGACCGGACGTGGCTTTGGTACACCCACTGCACCGGATCGCCCAACTTCAGAAGCCGCCAAGGAGTTTTACACGGACATTCTGCGGAAAAACGGTTATCGCACCGGCTTCTTCGGCAAGTGGCACACAAGACTCCCCAAAGGCAATCGCCCTGATTCCCACTTTGATGTCTACGAGCCCATTTCCAGAAACCCTTTCTACAAAAAGATGCCCGATGGTTCCCTGCGTCATGAAACCGAGCTGATTGTCGACAAAGGGATTGAATTCATAAAGAACCAACCCAAAGGCAAACCCTTCGCGGTCAACATGTGGTTCAATGCCTGCCATGCAGAAGACAGTGACCGTCGCCCAGGGATTGGTCATTTCCCATGGCCGAGAGCTGTGGATGGTATGTATGAGGATGTGACCATTCCAAGAGGGAAACTGGATTCCCCATCCATTCTTGATGCTCAGCCGGATTTCCTCAAAACCACCATCAACCGCGAACGCTACTTCTGGCGTTGGAACACTGATTACAAATACAACATCAATATCCGGGCCTACTACCGCATGACGACCGGAATCGATGGAGCCATTGGCCGGTTTATCAAAGCCCTGGAAGCTGCTGGCATGGCCGACAACACCATCATCGTCTACACCGCCGACAACGGTTACCACATGGGCAATCGGGGATTCGCTGGCAAATGGTCCCATTACGAAGAATCCCTGCGAGTTCCCCTCATCATTATGGACCCAAGACTTCCGGATTCACAAAAAGGCAAAGTGATCAACGCCTCCGCCGTGAACATCGATCTTCCGGCTACGTTCCTGGATTGGGCCGGAGCCAGTATTCCTAAACGCTACCAGGGCAGAAGCCTCAAATCAGTTGTGGGGGCCTGTTCTGAACCCTCCAACTGGCGCAATGAAACCTTTCACGAGCACTTTGCTGTACGCAACCGCATCCCCGCCTTCGAAGGTCTCCGCAATCACGAATTCAAATACGTCCGCTACTTTGACCATGGAAATCACGAATTCCTGCATGACTTGAAGGCCGACCCCGAAGAATTGGTGAACCTCGCCACCAACCCCAAATATGCCAAAGTGCTCAAAGCCATGCGGGAACGTACCACAAAACGTGTCTCGGAACTCGGCAAACCCCTGGCTCCCTTGACAGCCTTCACCAAATCCACTGACCCCTGGCCGGAAGCTGAAAGCACTGTCGCCTCCAACGTCGGAGCGGATGGCATTGTTCGCCCCTTTGACGGTAGATCCTTACGAGGCTGGGTAGGGGACTCCAAATACTGGAAAGTGAAGGATGGCGCCATTACCGGCACCACCGATGGCACCCTCAAAAAGAACCGATTCCTGACTTGGA
>CAYSOI010000424.1:0-4060 GCA_964432425.1 uncultured Opitutales bacterium
ATCGGAGAAAACCAACCCCGCCCCGTCCTGGGCGACAGCGAGATGAATTGAGCCTAACTAACAACTGACCACACAGTAGGACGGTCCTTCAGGCCGTCCATGAAGTTCCCGTTCAGCTGGGATCGTCACTTTTGATCGCTTTGGCAAATCTCTCCCAGTCAATTTCTAGTTTCCGCACCGTTTGCGGAGATATTTTATGAGAGAGGCTAGCCCGCATTTCTCACGGATTCTCGTAGCGAGACGCAGTGAACGGTGCTCTGACAAGGTTGGAGCAGTTGATGACGAAGAGCTGGGTGAGTACACCCTGCTTGAGGAGGAAACAAGCCAAACGCAGTCATAGTGCCGTGCAACAAGTCGCAGTAGATAATCCGTGAGAAATGTGGGCTAGGTTTCCGCTAGGGCAGAAATGGCCCTTCGGGCAGCACAAGCTCCTATGCCGGAGGCATTATAGCGATTAGCCCCAGGTCGAGCAAAGCGATACCTGGGGTGGGTATATTCATGGGGTATCGTTCGTTCCTCACTTAACCCCATGCTAATGGCTGTAATCCCTCCGGGATATTTAGGGATCTATGTTTCTTACCAATCGATTGATAAGAACGGCACACATAGTGCCTACAAGTTACACATCGGTGTGTCGCCAGGATCAACTTGTTGGTTGGCCAATATCGTCTCACCAATATCCACAGCCATCTCGTGAAAGGTATCCTGGCATTCACCAACTCACTTTGTCGCAAGAAACTCGATCAGGTCGCGAAGCTCACGTTTGGTCAATAAAGTGGACATGGGTGGCATGGCGGAAATCACTGGAGTCTGGGATTTGATATTTGCACGTTTCACCAACTCTTCCTTTCCGTCTCCGGAACGGATCAGGAGTTCGGTTTTGGATTCTTTTACCAGGGTTCCGGCGATCACTTTGTTATCTTTGAGGGTCACGGTGGTCACTCCGTAACCTGGGGGGATGGCGGCTTGTGGCTGGATCATGCTCTCCAGTAGATATCGACGGTCTTGCTTTTTTCCTATTCCGGTAAGAGCCGGGCCTGCGACACCACCGAATCTGCCGTGTTTGTGGCAACGCATGCACTGGGAATTGTGATTGAAAAACAGGTATTCCCCGCGTTTAGCATCGCCGCCTTCCAGGGTGATCAAATAGGGACCCAATGGTCCTTCTTTATATTGGTTTTCCACTTCCTTCAATGCTGAGGAAAGAGCAGGTCGACCTTGGCAGGCTTCCAGAAGATCCAGATGCAGAGCAGGGGAGAGGTTCTTCAACTTCTTGAGTTCATGAAGAAGAACTTGGTCGGCGTCTTTCCCCTGGATTTTGGCAAGTACGGAAAAGCCGAATTGTTGCCGTCGTACATCCTTTTCTATGAGCACAGTTTTGACGACCGCCAGTGCTTCCTTCGGGGCAACTTCGGCGAGGATTTCCAGTGCCCGTTGGTGGATGACTTTTGATGAATCCTTGAGCAGTGGTTTCAGGAGCGATTTTTCAGGTTTGCCTCTGGCAATTACATTCAATGCTGCCAACCGAATGTCTTCAGGCGTAGAGGTGTCCTTCAATTTCGGCAGCAAATCCTCACTGGTCATGTGAGCCTGAATGTCTGCGGCGGCCAGAATGGCTGGAGCTGTCATTTTTCCACCATCAGCAATCACTTTCTCCAGCAACGGTCCAACCGCTTTGCCCACTCCATGAGTATCCCTTTTGCCGTGAGGGCGATAAGTCCAGAGAATCCGGTCGAATACCAACGGGTCCAGCCACTTTCGCAACATGGCCAGGGCTTCCTTACGATGGGCTTCTGGAAACTCGGGGTTCGCTGCTGTGGCGGCTACTCTTTTGGCGGCCTCTGCTGAACCAATTCGGAAGTTGGCATTGAGGATTCGTTGAACCAATGTTTCCGAGTGGCTGGAGGATCCTGATGCATAGAGGTCCGCCATTTTTGCCAGAGCTGGCATTGCGGCTTCAACTGGAAGATCATGGATCGCTCTGGCGGCTTCGTGAACAATGGAGGCGTCTTGATCCGTAAGAAATGTTGCCAATTTCGGACTATTCAATTCCCGCAACACCAGGACCGTCATTCGCCGGACTGCTGGCGAAGCATCCTTGGCCCATTTTTCAACAGGCGGATTACTGGAAATCGATGCAATTGCTCGAACACAGGCTCCCCGCAGGACCGGGTCTGTATCTGCATTTTCGCGAATCACTTCCACCAACGGTTCAACCGCTGGCTGGTACTTGAGTTTCCCCAGAGTCGTGGCGGCAAAGAACTTTACCCGAGCCGAAGATTCTTGATTCAGGAGTTGCAACAACTTCGGAGCCGCAGGTTTGTACCCTGCATCCCCAACAACCTTGGCAACCTGAGCACGAACTTCTGCATCCGAATCATCATATGGCAGACTGTCCAGAACTTTGAGGTTCCCTTGCCGGGCGATTTGCCCAATTCCCCAAATTCCGTGCAAACGTTGCAGGCGATCATTGGTATTTTGGATCGCACTTTCCAACTCCTCAACCGCTTGTTGTTTGGCCAGGGCAAACTGTGCCCGTAACCGGATTTTATAATGCGGATGCCCCAGAAGTTTCGCCAACTCCTGCTTCGACTTGTCAAATCCATCTGCGGCCAGTTTCCGGGATGACTCAATGGCTTCAGGATCACCTCCTGCCACTGTATAGACTCGACCGCTTCCCGCACCCCGCCAACCGGAAATCCAGTCGACCACATAAAGCTTTCCGTCAAAACCAAAGGCACAATCCGTCACCAGAACTTTCCAGAGGAACTGTTCCGAGCGCTCCAAAACATACCCCGCTCCGTCCTTTTTGAGCCGGAATGCATGAACTCCACTGTTGCCTGCTCCGCCTCGGAAATCGCAAATGAAAAAGTGGTCCTGATACCTTTCCGGTAACCCAACTCCCGGATAGTAATCCATTCCGCTGGGACCTGCGGTAAGATGACCGGAGGCAGGATTGACCCATGCTGGTCGTGCTGGACTTTTTGCTTCATACAAGCCTTCGGAAAACCAGGGAGGACGAATGCCATGATCATCCCGGTTGAGCACATCCCGAAAGTTTCGTGAAAGTTGAAACCCGGCATCCCAACCCGAATCCGCACCTTCCACCAAGTGCAGAATTCGGGACTTATCGCCAGCTCCCATGCTGTTATCCACCGTGAACAGATCTCCCACATCATTGAACGCCATGCCTTGCGGATTTCGAACACCATGGTGAAAAAGCTCCAGATTGCTGCCGTCTGGATCGCATCGGAAAACCCCGCCCCGGTGTGGTGCAGACAGTACTTTCCCATCTTCCCGTTCCACATGAAAGCCCCGATCCCCAACATTGAAATATAGCCGCCCATCCGGTCCCCAGATTGGAGCATGCATGTCATGCCCATGAATCCCAACTCGTACTCCAAAACCATTGTGCAGTAGCTCCCGATCCACACTTTTCCCATCCTCATCTCGCAAGGCCCAGAGACCCGGACTGCAGGTGAAATAGATGATTCCGTCCCGCTCCACAACTCCAGCCGCAGCACCATCCAATGGATCATTGAAACCCTCTGCAAAGGTGGTGGACTTGTCCGCTCTTCCGTCTCCATCCGTGTCTTCCAGCAACCGAATCCGCTCACTGATACGCGTATAATCAATGGCAGGAATCCGGTGTTCCCATTTCACATACATGGCCCGACGCTGCTCCAGATTCGTCGTGGTGTAATCATCCATCGTCCAGAACTTCTGACCGCCCGCCGTCCCATACACACCAGCCTGCTGCCGTAAGGATTCCGCCGCAAACAACCGCCCCTTCGGATCCAGGCAAATGGCCACCGGATTGTTCAGTTGCTCATCACTGGCAAACACCCGAACTTCAACATCCTTCGGCCTCTGAAACGCAGCAATTTGATCCTCCGCAGGCCCTGCCATGAGTTGCCCAGTCAACAATAGGAAGGTAATCGATACTCGAAACAAGATGGAAGCCAGAGGTGTTGCAGATGGATGCCGATTCATGGTGATTTACTATGCTTTATCACATAGATCTCTCAATGAATCTTCACCCTGTAGAAGAACAAATGAT
>CAYSOI010000425.1:0-4054 GCA_964432425.1 uncultured Opitutales bacterium
CCTCCGGGGTACCGGAGCCTTGATCGCCCTTCCCGCACTCGAATCCATTGGCTTCCGCCGCTATGTATCGGCCGCCGTCGCAACGCCCCCCAAAAGATTGATGTTCATGGGCATTGGCTATGGCGTCACTTCGGAAACCTGGTTTCCCGACATGAAGGACAAAGGGGCGGACTACCAGCTGCCCGAGGGGTTGAAACCATTGGCCCGGCACAAAGAGGATTTTACCATTGTCCAAGGATGTAAGCACAAATTCAGCAGGGAGGCACACTGGGGGAGTACCTTCTGGTTAACCGGGGCGAATAAATATGGCACACCCGGGCAGTCCTTTTCCAATACCATCTCAGCCGACCAGGTTGCTGCGACGCAGTTTGGTAAGCACACCCGCTACACCTCCATCCAGTTGGCCAGTGACGCCAGCGACAGGAATGGACATGGTCCGGGGAAATCCCTGGCCTGGGACCAACGGGGAAAACCGCTTTCGGCTTGGAAATCCCCTCTGGAAACCTACCTCAAGCTCTTTGCGGCAGATGACCTACCGATTGCCCAGCGCCGGGCAATGTTGGCGGAGGAGCGCAGTATCCTGGATTCCGTGATGATTGAGGCAAAGGACATGCAGAGAGGATTGACCAAGAGTGATACCGACAAGCTGGACGAGTATTTTCAAAGCATCCGCGATATCGAAACCCGGCTGGGCAAGGCGGAAAAATGGATGGATGTGCCCAAGTCCAAAGCTCCGCTTGAGGAACCCGATACCGCTTTGATGGGGCGTAGTGAAATCGAGATGATGTACAAGCTCATGGTGGCCGCAATACAGACGGACAACACCAGGGTCATCACCTACCGCGAGCCCGGGTCACGATTGCTGAGGAGTCTCGGATTGAACGGTAACGCCCACAACTTGAGCCATTATCGTGCCGGTACAGTCACGGAAGAATCATCCAAGGCGAGGGATAAAGCACACAGCGAATTATTGGCCGGATTGATCGATCTGCTCAAAGCCACCAAGGAAGCTGATGGCAGCCGCCTCTTTGATCATGTCGCCTTGGCCTTTGGCTCCAACATTCGCTCCATCCATTACCTCACTAATCCCCCGACTTTGATCTCCGGAGGAGGTGCCAATCTTAAACTGGGGCAGAACCTCGTCCTCAAGGAAGGCACACCCCTGAACAACGTCTGGCTGACCCTGTTGCAGGGTGTTGGTGTCAACGCGGAACGTCACGGCGACAGCACAGGCGTTGTCAGTGAATTGCAGGCGTAACGAATAGATCCGTTCTATCCGACCGATCAGATAGATCCGACCGATGAAATATCTACAAAAAACATTCCTTTGGCCCCATGCCTTGGTCCTACTTTGCATAGGCTTGACCACAACTCTGGTCGCCGAATCCAGGACCTGGACCGAACAGGCAACCGGTAGGACTATCGAGGCTGAGCTGATCCGCAGCGAAAACGGAAATGCGGTTCTCAACTTTCAGGGGCGGCAAGTCAGCGTACCGATCAATACACTGAGCGACGCAGACCAGGCATTTATCGCTTCACAGCAATCCGCCGCTTCACGCCCTGGCCAATCCGCCAAACCCCTAACTCCGGCTCTTCCGGAAAAGCACTTCGACTTCCTGGAAAAGTACTGCCTCGATTGCCATGATTCCGATACTGCAAAGGGCGAGGTCAACCTGGAAGACCTCCCTTTTCGAATCGAAACGATTGAGCAGGCGGAGGGCTGGCAGAAAGTGCTCCAAGCCATGAACTCGGGGGAGATGCCCCCGGAAAAGAAGAAGCAGCCCGAACAAGCGGAAAAGGCGGACTTCCTCGATGACCTGGCCAACACCATGGTGATTGCCCGGGAGAAGCTGTCTGACTCGGGTGGCAAGATCACCATGCGGCGGCTCAACAAGCGGGATTATCAAAACAGTATCGAGAGCTTGATGGGGGTGCGACTCGGCAAGGATCTCCTTCCCGATGATGGCAGCTCCGGCGACTTTGATACCGTCGGAGCTTCGCTATTTCTCTCCAGTGACAAGTTTGAGCAGTATCTGAAACTCGGTCGCCACGCCATCGATGAGTTCTATGAGCGAAGGGCGGCTCGAAGTGCCAAGCCTTTTGTCTATCGTGTGGAACCGGAAAAAACGCTCAACGTCGCCTTGAGACAGAGAGTCGCACGAAATGATGAATACCTGAAACGGTATGAAGCACTGGATGCACAAATGGAGAAAGCCCTCGCTTTACCAGAGAACAAAGGCTTTGAAGCCCAGCTGGGCACCAGGGGTAACCGCTCGCAGCTCTATCGTAAGATTGCCCCTCACCTTAAGAAGCTGAAAGGAGCTCCCAACCCGAAGGACTTTGGATTTAAGAGTTTTATCGATGCAGCGAAGTTTTTTCCCAAGGCGGCTCCCTACGATAAGCACTACGCCGGTCTTCCTTACAATGAGAATGGAACCTGGCTTCAGCTGACTATGGGTTCCGCCAAGATTGTGATCGAGCCGAAGAAGAAGATGCCCGTCGGTACCTACAGTATACGTATTCGGGCAGGCGTGAGCGATGATGCTCCAGCGTTTCGTCATTTTCTTGAGCTTGGGTATCCTTCTGAAAGGAGTCTTGGCAGAGGACAGTTGGAGGGTTTTCCCCTGAAGGCACTGCACGTCACCGGCAGCCCGGCTAAGCCCGAGGTGATCGAGACCCAGGTCGCCGTGGGTAAGGATACAGTTCGGCAATTTGCGATACGGGAACGTCAACCTCCGTGGGGGCCGTTAAGGAAGTATTACTATTATCCCGCAGTAAATCGAAACGGTTATGGCCACGAGCCTTCGATATGGGTCGATTGGGTTGAGATTGAAGGCCCGTTGCCGCAAGGGGAGCCCAGTCCACTTGATCAGATCTTTGAAGCCAATGCCCAGGATCCCGGAACTCCGGATTCGAAACGAGCCAGGAGTATTCTCCATCAGTTTGCCGTAAAAGCATTTCGTGAGAGTGAACCCAGCCCCCGGTTTATTGATTCACTGGTAGAAGTTTTCAAAAACAGACTGGTGATCGACAAGGAGTTCGACCTGGCGATCCGAACCCCGTTGAGCATGATCCTCGCATCTCCCCGGTTTCTCTTCTTGAAAGAGCCCGGACAAGACGGTTCCCCCCGTGCCCTTGGCGATCTCGAACTGGCCGTGCGACTGTCGTATTTCCTTTGGAGTTCCCCGCCGGATGCCCAACTCCTTGGGCTCGCAAAAAAGAAGCAACTGCGTGATCCCAATGTCTTGCGGGCACAAGTGGACCGTCTGATTCAGGATCCCAGAGCCCACAACTTCGTTTCCGGTCTCGCCAATCAGTGGCTGGACATGAAGCGTCTGGATTTCTTCCAATTTGATCCGAAGCTGCATCGGGAATTCGACGAAAGTACACGAGCGGCAGCACGGGAAGAAGTCTACCAGTCGATTCTCCACTTGTTGCGATCCAAGGACCAAGGGCAGCTGCATTACCTTCTCAAAAGCGACTACGTCATGGTGAATGGTTTGATGGCCGCCCATTACGGCTTGAAAGGGGTTGAGGGTGATCACTACCGCAAAGTCAGCCTTCCTGAAAATTCTCCCCGCGGAGGATTCTTTGGGATGGCTGCGATCTGTGCCATGGGCAGTGACGGCAAGGAGAGCAGCCCCGTGGAGCGAGGAGCCTGGGTGCTGCGTCATTTACTGCACTCGCCGCCTCCCCCGGCACCGGCCAATGTGCCGCAGCTCTCACGCCTGGATGGCAAGCCCCTCACCAAGCGGCAAAAACTCTCTGCCCACATGGAGGAAGCCCAGTGTGCTAGCTGCCATCGCAAGATCGATCCGATCGGATTTGGCCTCGAAAACTTCAACGCCGCCGGCAAGTGGCGTAGCAAGGAACCCCGATACACAAAGAACAGAAAAGGCCAGATGGTGCCCAGTAGAACTGGCACCCCCATCGACTCCTCCGGCAAATTCCACGCCGGCCCGGAATTTGCCGATTTCTTTGAACTGCGTGAGTTAATCGCTAAATGGAAAAGGGAAGAGTTCGCCCGTGGTTTTACCGAAGCCCTGATCGAGTA
>CAYSOI010000426.1:0-4051 GCA_964432425.1 uncultured Opitutales bacterium
CCATGGATGATCTTGTGGAAAGCCGGGGCTGTAGATCACCAGCTCATGGCGGGTCGCATGAAAGTCTTCGAAATGATTGGAGACACCATTATGGACGGTTTTGTCATAAAACTCAGCTCTTACGCCAACATGCTTGAGTAGTCGACCGATTGCCCGTCCACTAACACCATAGCCAAACACGGCAACTGGCCGATTCAGGGTAGATAAAATCTGTTGAGTATGATGCATTTTAAAATTAACGAATCTTGAGTGTTGCCAGACCGGCGATGGCACAAATCAGGGACATAATCCAGAAGCGGATGACGACTTTGGTTTCAGCCCAGCCACACTTTTCAAAATGGTGGTGAATAGGAGCCATTTTAAGAATCCGAGTGCCGTACATTTTAAAATGGCTGACCTGCAGGATTACGGAAACAGCTTCCAAAACAAAAATTCCACCCACAATCACCAAAGTGAAGGGCTGCTGAACCATAAAAGCGATGATCCCCACGAGTCCACCCAGGGCCAAGGAGCCTGTATCTCCCATAAACACTTCTGCCGGTGCACAATTGTACCAGAGGAAGGCAAGGCAGGATCCCAATAGTGCAGTGCAAAGCACCGTCAGCTCACCGACTCCCAGCACTTGCTCCACAAGAAGACTTTCCGAGAGTACAAAGTTTCCAACAATGTAGGCCATGACGCCGTACGCCAGTGCGACCGTCACGGTACATCCTGTAGCCAATCCATCGAGTCCATCGGTAAGGTTAATGGCATTACTGGATCCTACCAAAACAAAATAGAGCAAAATACCAAGGCCCCAGACCGGTGCAGCTTCGATAAACACATGGCGGTAAAATGGAATCCAGATTTCCCGCATGTTGGCTGAGCTGAGTTCCGATGTGAGCAGGATGCCCAATGCCAGAATAGTGACAATGGTTTGCCCAAGGATCTTGAAGCGCCCGGGAAGCCCCTTGCTGTTCTTCTTTGAAACCTTGAGGTAGTCATCCAGAAAACCAACGAGACTCAACCCCAAATAAACAACAATGGCGGTAATCACGTAGGAGTTCAGATAAGTGGCCACCTTCTTTACAGGTTGCATGGCACCGGGGGTCAGACCTTCCGACTTAGCAATCTCAATGGCCAGAATTTCAAAACTGGCGTCTGTTTTGCAGTTCGGGCATTTATCCTGAATCCGGGATAATTCAAAAGTTTCACCGCACTTTAGATTCGTGCAGGTATGACTTGCATACGAAACTTCCTGGAAGGGTTTGATCCACAGAATCGCACTCACAAGTAGAGACACCAAAATGATAACACCTCCCATGGTGGGGGTGTTTCCTTTTCCGGCGTGTTTCTTCGCCATTTCTTCGCCAATCTCTTCTTTCGTCCGCACAGGTTGTTTGAAAGCCCTGAGCTTGGAAATGATGGAAGGAGCAATCCAGTAACCTATAATTAAAGCAGTAATCCCGGCCATCATGGCACGGAAGGTGATGTACTGGAAAAGGCGAAATGGTCCGAAAATATCTTCTAACGCAGCGAGATAACTCAGCATGCAGTTGCTAACCTCCTTTCCTCATTTTTCTCATCAATATCCGCAGCAGCTTTTTCCAAGATGCGTTCCAGCCCATAGGAACGACTGCCTTTCAGCAGAATCGCTCCTTGGAACGCTTGAACAATGGGCAAGGCTTCATCCAGGTCGGATGCAATCGTGATAATGGAATCCTCTATTCCAGCTTCGATCATACCTTGCCGATATGCCTCTGCATGGTGCCCGATAAGGACTGCCCTGTCCTCGGGTGCCAACTGCAAAGTTTTTCCTATTTTTATATGCTGCTCCAGTGCAACGTCACCCAGTTCGTTCATTGAGCCCAGAACGAACAGCTTGGGTTGCTCCTGGAAACGGGTGGTAAAGGTCTGTATGGCCTCATTCATAGAGACAGGATTTGCGTTATAGCAATCCACATAAAAGGTCTGTTCACCGAAACTACGAAGCTCTCCTCTCATGGGCGAAGGTGCCCACTTAAGGATTCTTTTCTGTAGCACTTCCGGCTCCACTCCAACTGAAAGTGAGATACCCAGAGACATAGCAATATTCCTAACTGTGCCCTGCCCTACGGCGGCATCAGGTAGGTCAAAGCGTTGCTTGCCTATTAATTCATTCCTCACTGTCAATTGCCCTTTGTCGGGTGCATTTGGAACAAATTCCCAATAAAAAGCGAGCATATTTTTAGAAAATTTTTCATCTCTTATTTCGTATAGTATAAGAGGATTATCCAGAGGCTTTCTAAAAGCTTCATATTGTAGGCACTCGGAAGGGAATAGTGCAATACCCTCATTACGAACAGCACGAAGTAATTTTGCCTTTTCAGTGGCAACGTGCTCGAGCCCACCAATGCCCTCAGTATGTGCGGATCCAACTACGGTAAGAATGGCGATATCTGGAACTAGCGTATTGGCCAATTGTCCCATTTCCCCGGCCTCACTGATGCCTACTTCCACCACTGCATATTTATGAATACTCGGATCCAGCTTTAATAACGTGAGGGAAAGTCCTAATTGATTATTAAGGTTGGCATGTGTTTTACAGGTCAGGTTTTCACCCAGCAATAAAGCCAATGTATCTTTGGTACTGGTTTTTCCACAACTGCCGGTAATGCCAATCACGATACCTGGAAATTCCATTCGATGGCCGTGTGCTATAGCGAGAAAGGCATCAACGCTGTTGTTTACAACCAATTGCGGGATTGCAACATCGGGAATAAATCGCTCAACGACAGCGGCAACGGCTCCATTTTGGCATGCACTATTGAGAAAGTCATGCCCATCCCGACGTTCTGTAGAAATGGCGATAAACACATCCCCATCTTCAATTTTACGTGTATCAATGCAGAAGCCCGTCAGTGGAACATTGAGAAGGGAGCTGTTATGCCATTGCCCCTCAGACCATTTGGCCAGTTTCTCAGGAGAAAATGTCATCATCGAGCGTCTATAAACCCGGCATGGAACGCCGTAGCGTTAATAGTTCTTCAGCCACACGGCGGTCATCAAACGGGATGACCGTATCGCTGTATTCCTGATAGGTTTCATGTCCCTTGCCTGCAATGACCAGGCAATCCCGGACTTTGGCATGATTCATTGCCAACCCAATGGCATGCCGGCGATCCTTCACAAATGTAATTCTGTCAGGATCCGTGATTCCGGCCTTCATGTGCTCAAAGATTGAGCTGAGCGGCTCACTCCTGGGATTGTCTGCTGTAGCCCAGACAAAATCGCAGAATTTCTGCGCGGTCTGAGTCATAGCAGGACGTTTGTCCTGGTCGCGATCCCCACCACAACCAAAGACAAGGAGGAGCCGCCCAACTGTAACTTCCCTCAGTACACTCAGTATGTTTTCAAGGGCGTCATCTGTGTGGGCATAGTCCACGATGACGTTGAAATCCTGTCCCAACCGGATGCGTTCTAATCGCCCCGGGACTCCAGGAAAGCTATCCAATCGGGAGATCATCTCCTTCAGGGAGATGCCTTCGATCCAACCGATAGCCAAAGCAGCCAAAAGATTATGAACATTGAATCGTCCTAACAGAGGTGAACGAACATAGATTTCACCTTCTGGGTATTGCAGATTAAACTGCGTTCCCGCAGAATCACAAATGATGTTGCTCGCCCTGAAATCCGCAACTGCAGACTCACCAAAAGAAATTGGTTTAATTGCAGACGGCAATTCTGAGAACAATCGTTCTCCATATGAATCATCTACATTAATTACTGCATACTCAGGAGTATTTGTATCACCGACTCCACAGACAAATTGTTTTTTTGCCTGATAATAATGCTCCATAGTTTGATGATAATCCAGATGCTCACGAGATAAATTCAAGAATACTGAGGTCTTGAACTCCATTCCATGAATTCGCTTCTGTGACACTCCATGTGAGCTGACTTCCATAATCACCCTATTGCATCCAGCCTTTTGGGAGATGGCTAAATACTCATATAATTCATGAGCTTCAGGGGTTGTTCTTCTAGAAGGAATGATTTTTCCTCCCAAATTATTATGTATGGTTCCAAGTAA
>CAYSOI010000427.1:0-4046 GCA_964432425.1 uncultured Opitutales bacterium
TGCACCCACGGCTATTATGCTGTCGGCACTCCGTGCCTAACGATCCCATGGGATGGCTGTGTATTAGATTTGGTATAACTCGTTAAGAAATTCTGATGCAGATTTTGTCGTTGGGCATTTGAGTCATGCCACCTGAAAGTAATTCTCCACTGATTAGGTTAGGCGATGACCCGATAGGTCATAATGTCGTCATCGAAGCCTTTGCACTTCACTCCTCCGAGAACGTCACACCAGTATTCATCATTGACCAGGTCATAGGTGGATTGGGAGATCAGAACTGTTCCGGGGTCGCAACTGTGCTCCAGTCGAGCGGCTAGGTTCACGGCGTTGCCGATAATGGTGTAATTCATCTGTTTGCGGGTTCCGAAATTCCCGACGTAGGCTAAGCCGGAATTGAGGCCGACTCGGATTTCAATCCCTAGGCCCTTCGCTTCCTGAATCATTTCCAGTGCCATCTGTACGCAGGCAATGGCATCCTCTTTTTCCCCTTTGGATTCAGGATCGCCAAAGAACACCATGACCGCATCTCCGATAAATTTATCCAGGGTACCGCCATGCTTGTGGGCAATTTTGGCCATTTTATCGCAGTAGTTGTTCAACCAGTCGGTCAGGACACGGTCTCCCATGCTGCTGGTGATTTGAGTAAAGTTGACGATATCCGAAAAGAAGATGGTCAGAAACTTTTCATGTGTTTCCAGAGTGGTGTTTTTGGAGCCGGTAAAGAGGGCGTTGAAGACGTGTGGGGAGATGTAGCGGGAAGCCTTCTCGGTCAGATCCTGCAACTCCAGCCTGGCTTTTCGAAGAGAAAGGTGATTGTCGATACGGGAAAGCAACTCGAGGGTGTTAAAAGGTTTAAACACATAATCCACGGCTCCAACTTCAAATCCCTTCACAATGTCGGCGGTATCCTTGTCAGCGCTCAAAAAGATAACCGGTACTTCCTTGAGGTGTTCATGCTGTTTTAACTTCTCGCAGCATTCAAATCCGTCCATTTCCGGCATCCGGATGTCGAGCAGGATCATATCCGGTGTAGTTTTTTCGCAGACTTCGAGGGCTCGTCTTCCATTCCGGGCCGTCAGCAAATTGTAGCCCTTCTTCTGGAGAATGGCTCCGGCCATCCGGATGTTCTCGATCTTATCATCTACGATTAGGATTCGGTTTACGTTCATTATCAAATTAATTTCCCTTGCTCAATTCCTGGACTTGGTAGTGGTTTATATAAAGATCATCTGAGTCGAAACAACAGAAATGAAGACGACTGCCTGGCATTTACCGTAAATGATTCCGGATGATTCGAAATCGCCAGCCCATCTGCCCGTTTTAAGGTTTCCCCAAGAAGTTCCAGTTCTCCATCAATCAACTGCACCCAGGAGTGCGGCAATTCATTGGCAGGCACCTCCAAACTCCGCCCCGCATCCAGTTTCCCGAAGGAGATTTCCGCATCTTGCCGGATGACGGTGGCATCGCCCTTTTCTTGTCCGGCAAACAATAAGGTCAGAGCATTTGCATTGGCGGCTTCACTCAGTTTCTTTTCTGCATACCGGGGCTCACCTCCGGATTCCTTCGGCTTCAACCAGATTTGATAAAGTTCTGTTTTTGTTTCCTGAGAAGGGTTGAATTCACTGTGCAGGACTCCAGAACCCGCACTCATGTACTGAAGATCTCCTGCCTGGATGATGGCCCCATTCCCCATGCTGTCCTTGTGCTCAAGTTGACCGGACATCACATAGGTGAAGATTTCCGCATCCTTGTGAGGGTGAGTTTTGAAACCACCGCCAGGCTCAATCACATCATTGTTCATGACATTCAATGAATGAAAACGAATATGATCCGGATCAAAATATTCCGCAAAGGAGAAGGTGAATCTTGCATGAAGCCAACTGTACTCAGCACTGCCCCGTTCTTCTGCAAGTCTCTTGCGGAAACTCCATGTCATTTGCTCTTCATTGCCTCCATGCATAGAGTGCAAAAAATAGTATCGATGCGAAATTTTCCAGCCTGAAAATCAATCCGGCCAGCAGCATAAGGAGTCATCAAAAGGACATCTTCTTCAACAAGGCATTGGCCCAAACCTCATACCCCTTTTCGGATGGGTGAAGGAAGTCTCTGGCCATCTCCCGCGAAAAGGTGCCCTCGGGATTCAGCAAATTCTTGGAAATATCGACAAACTCCGCATCGTATTTCTCCGCAACTTCAGGAAGCTTTTTGTTAATTTCCCCAATCAACTTCCGCATCGGATGATCCGGCTTTTCGCCACGTGGAAAGACCGCCATCAGCACGAGTTGGGTATCTGGCAATTTCCTCTTCACACGATCCAAAACCGCATCGATACCTTGTGCAATCTCTTCAGGAGATCCGGTTTTATGATTTCGAGTGCCAGTCAGGTTGTTCGTGCCAATATGAACCACCGTGTACTTCGGTGAAATGCCATCCAATTCACCATGATCAATCCGCCAGATTGCGTTCTGCGTACGATCCCAACCAAAACCCAAATTTAACGCTCGATCACCAAATGTTTTCTCCCACGAAATCTTTCCATTCTGTCGTTTGGGTTCCTGTGGCAACCCTCCCCACATGTGAGTGATGGAATCTCCGATCAAAACGACCTCGGGATTTACCTCCTTTTTTAATCGCAGAACTGCCGCATGACGTTGATGCCAATCGTAAAAATCCTGCTCCAGTTTTGGTGTGGGCAGCAAGGCTCGGTGAGGATTTGCCCGCTCCACCAACAGCTCCTCGTAAGTCGTAGAGGTTTTCAACCCACGGTGATCGGTAACTTCCAGGTAAAACGCAATTGGACGACTCTCAGGCACCTCAGCCATCACTTTTCCATTCTCCAATGTGGCTTCCACGGACTGCCACTTCCGTTGTTTCCAATTGCCACGATCCAATGTGTACCACAGCAATGCACTCTTCGGTTTTGTCGCATTCAGCAACTTCGCCGAGGTCTTGCCACCTGTCATTCTCATTGCACCCAACCGGATCAAAGGCTCCCCTTTTTGCAAAACAGAATCGATATACCGATCCACCTCCGGAAACGTCCAGATATGCCCATGCCTTAGACGATGATGAATCGCCACCGTCGGCAACTTCGGGTCCAGCTGCTCAATCGTCTTGCGATGACTGTCCATCGGGTAGGCAAAATCATTGGTCCCATTGAGAAACATCATCGGAAACGTGGCCCGACCAATGTATTGCCCCGGATCAAAATGCCGCACCCACAACCTCCGAGGTTCCTCATCATACGCAGCAAAGTTGTTTAACCAGGTACTGTTATCATCCAAAAACCCACATCCATACACCGGAACCGAAGCTTTGAAACGCGGGTCAATTCCCGAAGTCAAACACGTCAAATACCCGCCCCAACTGATTCCCGTTAACGCCGTTCTCTCCGCATCCACCTCCGGCAAAGACCGCAGCAAGGAATGAGCAAGAATCACATCCGCCACCGCATGGTACGTCCACACATCTTTCAATGTACACTTTGTAAACTCCGGAAACTTCTCCTTATGCGACTGATCCGGGCCACCATCCGGCAACCGCTTCTTCCCCGGACCATTCCCCGCCGTATCCATCGCAATGGCCGCATACCCATTGGCAACCCAATGCTCCACCCACTTCTCAAACGCCCGGCCTCCCCCACCATGCACCAACACCACTCCCGGGAACGGCCCTTCCCCTTTGGGAATCCCAACATACGCAAACACCCTCGTTGGCTTCCCCTGAAAAGGCTCCCCCTCATAAAACACTTCCCGAATCTGCCCCGCCTTCTTCCCCCATTCATATTTCGGCACCCTCCCCAACTTCTCCATATCCCAGAGCTGAACTTGCTCCATTGGCACACGGGCCAAACTCAGAGTGACAAAACCAAAGAAACTCCAGAGGAGTGTAGAAAAGACAAATACAGAACGATTCATAACAATGCGGAAAACAAGAAGTAACTTTATATTAACAAGAACTGGACGCTCATTAATTTGTTTCCAGAAGACAAGGTTTAGGTTTTCCTGAAATCTCCCCACGTTTTCGTTGGCCTTTCCCTTTCCGTC
>CAYSOI010000428.1:0-4038 GCA_964432425.1 uncultured Opitutales bacterium
TTCAATCTACATGAATCAGGTAGTCAGCCATGGCATCCAGTTTTTCTTTTACAGATTTCCAGTTGGGCATCACTTGACTTAGGAGTAGGTAGAAACGTTTGCTGTGGTTATGTTCTGCGATGTGGCAGAGTTCGTGTAGTATGACATAGTCAATGCACTCCCTGGGGGCTTTCACCAGAGCAGGGTTCAAAGTTAGATTGCCTTTGTTGGAGCAGTTCCCCCACTGAGTTTTCATGGGCAATATTTTGATTACTGGTCTATGGGCGACCCACAATGTTTGTTTGAGTAATTCAGTTAATTGCTTTTCAAAGATATACTTGGCCCTGGAAGTGTACCATTGGTTGAGTACAGCTTTGACTTGTTCAGGTGAATTTTGGTGAACACCTACTTCGAATTTTCCCCTGAGTAATTTTACACCTGGCTGCGACTCTCCAGCCATCTCTACCTTAAGCATATATTGTTTGCCGAGGTAGTAGTGACTTTCTCCACTGATGTATTTTCTTGGAGTGATGAATTCACGTTGAGCTTTGAACTCATGGATCCTTTTGTAGATCCATCTTGTTCTCTTTTTTACGGCATTGAGAACCTCTTCCTCATCGACATCGTCGGGTGCATGAACAGTTACCCTACAGTCTCGATGAACCGTTATCCTGATCTTGGGCTTATCACTCTTTCTGTCCAATCTTTCAAAGGAAAAGACTTCTTTTCCATACCTGATCGTTCTCAAGGATTCCTTAGGCTGTAAGCTTTTCTGATTAGGCTTTTCCTGAATTTTCACACTCATCACTCACCTGAACTCGAAAGCCCGATCCGCGTTATCTGAATAATCCATTCCACGATAGCGTTTGCTTGATCCATTCCGGCTCCAATCGTTTTGCATTGTTTGAAAAGTATTGGCAGGAGGTTCTTGCGAATTTCGGCCTCTATATTTTGTGGATTGATCGAGTTTTCTTCGACTGAGTTTTCGACGACAGCTTCGATAGCTTTTGCCATTTCAACCCACTTGGTGAGTGTCTTTTCATCGGTTTCACTTGTCAGGTGATTGGGCAGCACTTTTTTGAATACACCAAAATAGGCTTGAGCCTGATGATTGCCGACCAGTTCATCGGGAATGTCTGGCAGACTACGTGAAACGACCTGCTTTTCAAATTCAGTGAACAGGTAATATTGCTTAAGTGGGTTCTCAAAAAGTTTCTCGGTTTCATGGATGACCCGTTTCAGGAGTTTTGAAAATGATTCCTGTGCGTAGGGGTCGTCCCGTAAGTCCTGATCTATGGTTTTGGCAATTCGGGTCTTTATGATGTCTGTTTCGTTTCGCGTCTTTTCTTCTGACCACTCCTCTGGCTTCAAGTGTTTCCCCATTTGTGAAACATTGTAGGCACCTTGTGATTCCTGGACTTCTACACCCACTACATGTCTATCTACCATGTACTTCACCTTCTGAGCATACTCTTGGTAGTTGATCGACTCACCCGCATCTTGTTTGGCAATTTGCCGTAGGCTGGAGAACCGTTTTACCGTCTCTTTGTAGTGGCTGCGATCCGCTTCCGTAAAGCTCTTATCTTCAAAGAAGGTTGACGATTGAAGGGCGATCTTCAGGCAACTGGAAAATGCTGAAAGTGCTTCGTAAAAGTCTTCCCGTGTCTTCAGGTTTACATCTACCTGCTCACCATCAATTTCTTCCATTCGTGGAATGAGTGCCTGCCGGAGTTGTTCAATATCTCTCTTGTTTTCTACCCCTTCAAAGATTGCCCATAGCTCTCTGTAGAGTTTTGGCAAACGCTTGTACTCCGTGCTCATCTGATTGTACAGGCCAGCAATGTCCTTGATGTCATATCCACCCTGACTCCTGGAGGCAAGATCCTGGTATTTCGCAATGGTGGTATCCAATTCTGAGAGGATTCCACGGTAATCGATCAACAACCCGAATTTCTTTTGTGGGTGGAGGCGGTTTACCCGGGCGATAGCCTGGATGAGATTATGCTCTTTCAGAGGCTTATCAATGTAGAGCACAGCATTCTGAGGCTCATCAAACCCGGTCAGGAGTTTATCCACTACAATCAACACCTTGAGGTCGTCATCTTTTTCGAATCGCTGGACAATGGCACTTGTGTAGTCCTTTTCCTTTTGGGTACCAACATTGCTTTTCCACCATTGAGCAATTTCCGGTGCTTTCTCTTCATCGACTGCTGTGTTGCCTTCTCTCGTATCCGGGGCAGACATGACCACCGCACTTTCGAAGAGCCCTGCTTCGTCCAGGTATTCCTTGTACTTGATTGCAGAGGATTTACTATCACAGGCAAGTTGCCCCTTCAGCCCAGCATCAATGTGCTGGTTGAAATGATTCGCGATGTCCAACGCGATCAACCGAATGCGGTCTTCGGATTTATAGATTTGGCCTTTCTTGGCATACTGCTTTTTCAGGTCAGTTCGTTGCTTTTCAGTTAAACCTTCGGTGATTCGGCTGAACCATTTGTCGATCGCACGTTCATTTACGTCAAGGTCCGGTATGCGTTCTTCATACAGCAGGGGAGTGACCGCCTTGTCCTCGACTCCCTGCTGCATTGTGTAGGCATGGACAATCGGCCCGAATTTATTGGTGGTTTTATCATCCTTCAGCAAAGGAGTGCCTGTGAATGCAATAAAGGAGGCATGCGGCAATGCTTGCTTCATCCGGGTGTGATTTTCACCACCCTGGCTCCGGTGTCCCTCATCAATCAAGACGATGATGTCGGAGCTATCATTCTGGCATTCAGGTAACTTTGTTGCCGTGTTGAATTTCTGGATCAGCGAAAAAATGATTCGTTCTGTCCCTTTGCCAATTTGTTCGGCCAGTCGCCTGCCTGAGGTTGCCATCGCAGCCAGTTTGTCCTTTTTACTGCTCAATTCACCGCCTGAGGCAAAGGTCTTGCTCAGCTGGTCTTCGAGATCAACCCGGTCGGTCACTACGACAAGTCGACATTGTTTGAGAGTCTCATGGAGGATGAGCGTCTTCGAAAGGAATACCATGGTGAAGGATTTTCCAGATCCTGTGGTATGCCAGATCACTCCACCGGACCTGGCCCCTTTCGTATTCTTCTTATTGATTCTCTCGATCAATCGTTTGATCCCAAAGACCTGTTGGTGCCGGGCTACGATCTTTCCCGCTTTTTTGTCAAAGAGGATAAAGTATCGAATCATTTCCAGAAGCCGTTTGGGCATCATCAGGCTGATCAGGAGTTCATCCTGCCCGCTTACTGCAAGATCGCCACCGCTGACAAGTGATTCATACCAGGTCCTGTCTTTGGAGGGACGATGCTCAAAGAGCAGATCCTTGGCCTTGCCAGCCAGCTTCTTGTTTTTGATCGCCAGCATTTCCTCTCTCGAAAGATCTTCCTCATTCCAATTTGCCCAGAACTTCAAAGCCGTGCCCTGGGTTCCGTACCTTCCTTCTGTGCCATTGATGGATAGAAGCAACTGGCTGTAGGCAAACAAGTGGGGAATCTCATCGTTTCTTTGATTCCGAAGACTCTGCGAGATCCCTTCCTCCACAGTTGGCCCCTTTTGTGCCTGCCCATCAGGACGCTTTGCTTCGATGACGACAACAGGGATTCCATTGAGAAAGCAAACGATGTCTGGGCGACGTGAATCCACTCCATTTGCCCTGGTGACTTTGTATTCCTCAGTGAAATGGAATGAATTGTTTTCCGGGTTTCGCCAATCGATTATCGGAATGGTCGGAGATGCCTTCTTCCCGTCGATAAACTCTGTCACTGAAATGCCGTACAGCATGTGATTGTACAACCGCTCATTTGCCGCCCCCAAACCCTCATTCAGTGCTGGGCTACAGATTTCTGATACCAGATTGTCTATGCTTTTATCACTCAGCTTGTGTGATTGCCCTGCAAAAACGAAACGCCGTTTTTCCAGTTGTCGACGCAGTTCCTTTTTTAAGACGACCTCATCGAGTTTGCCTTCTCGTTCAGCCAGGGCTTTCTCGGGAGGAAGAAAGGTCCACCCCAGATTGTGCAACAGTGCCAGTGCAGGTATCTTTGCACT
>CAYSOI010000429.1:0-4023 GCA_964432425.1 uncultured Opitutales bacterium
ATTTTAATGCTCCGAAGAAGTATTGGGATCTGTATTGCCCTTCAGATATTGAGCTGCCAAAGCATCCTGATTATCCGGAAAATGCTCCAAAGGTGGCCTTACATGATTGTCGGGAGGCGTTTCGGAGTTTTAAGAATCGGCCGGGTGGGAAGCCTACGAAGGAGGAGACATTGGTGCTTCGGCATGGGTACTATGCGGCGACGAGCTATGTGGATGCACAGATTGGGAAGGTTCTGGATGAAATGGATCGGCAGAAGTTGAGGGACAATACGGTTGTGGTGTTCTGGTCCGATCATGGGTTTCATTTGGGGGAGAATGGGCTGTGGGCGAAGACTTCGAATTATGAGTTGGATGCAAGGGTGCCGATGATTGTGTCAATTCCGGGGTATAAGGGGGGCTATAAGAGCCACACGATTGTTGAACTGTTGGATCTGTATCCAACGTTGGTGGATCTCTGCCACCTTCCGAATCCAAATCACTTGGAAGGGAAAAGTTTTCGGAAGCTTCTCAGTTGTCCAGGGGAAGATCATAAACAAACGGCATTCACCTGGCACCCTCGACCTGCGTATCCAAAGCCTGGGCAAGATCCAGAGGTGATGGGGTATGCGATGAAGACCAGTTATTACCGCTATGTGGAATGGCGGGATTTCAAGACTGGTCAACCCGTTGAAATTGAACTTTACGACCACCGGAAGGATTATTCCGAAACCCGGAATATAGCTCCTTCTGCTTCAAGGGAAACTTTGAATGCCCTTGCCAATTTGCTAGCTCGAACGCATCCGAGAGTACCGGTGAGGGATGGTATTCGGAGGTGATGCGTAAGGGATTGTTGAGCTGTAGCTTTGTAATTGTGGGATGGGTGGTTGAAAAGTGTTTTTGATGATATGAGGCCAAGCTGGAGCTTGGTGTTCCCGCGGGGGCCAAACTTTGTGATTTGCCATTTCAGCATTTTTTGCATTAACCACGCTTCATGAATCCTTATCGAACCTACCTTGTATTTCTGGCTTCCGGGTTTTTCGGATTGGCTCTATCTGCGGCGAAGAAACCGAACATTCTTTTCATCTACACGGATGATCAGTCGAACCGGACAGTGAGTTGTTATGATGAAGCGTTTGATTGGGTGAAGACGCCGAATATTGATAGTTTGGCTGAGCAGGGGGTGCGTTTTGAGCAGGCTTACATTGGTTCGTGGTGCATGGCTTCTCGGGCCACTCTTCTTACCGGGCACTTTCAGCATTCCATTGAGTCGATGCGGATGAAGGGGAAGTATCCTGGGTGTGTGTATGATGCGAAGAAGTGTCCCTTCTGGCCTTCGGTTTTCAGGAAGAATGGTTACCACACTGCACAGATTGGGAAGTGGCACACCGGCGTGGACAGTGGCTACGGGCGGGATTGGGATTACCAGATTGTTTGGAACCGGACGAAGCATGTGGATAATGCCCCGAATTATTACTACAACCAGTTGACCGAGTTCAATGGTGGCAAGGCTGTGAATGTGGAGGGATACACTACCGATACTTACACGGATTGGGCGGTTGAATACATCAACGGAAAGGGGAGAGATCAGAAGAAACCCTGGTATCTTTGGCTCTGCTATGGAGCTGTGCATGGGCCTTTCACGCCAGCAGACCGTCACATCGGGAAGTACAAAGGGACCAAGGTGCCGATTCCAGAAGATGTCTATCCGCCACGTCCGGGAAAACCTGCCTACATCCAGACCATGCAACACTGGGAGCCGAAGGATGGGATTGCGGTGGAAAAGAAGGTGCGGGAACTTGGACCTGTGGGGATGAGGGATTTGCCTGGCCGTCCGCTCCGTGAATGGATTCAGCAATACCACGAAGGTGTTCTGGCAATTGATGAATCTGTCGGGCGTTTGCTCCAGACTCTGAAAGACAGTGGTCAGGATGAAGATACTATGATCGTTTTTACCTCAGACCAAGGTTTCGGTTGGGGACAACATGGCTTTAAGTCGAAGGTAGCGGGTTATGATGCGACCATTGGTTGCCCGCTGATTGTTCGTCCGCCTGCAAGTCGTTCTGCGAAGACGGCGGGTAAGGTTGTGAAAGGACCCGTTGCTGGAGCGGATTTGGTTCCGACTTTCTTTGCTCAGGCAGGAATAGACTTGCCCTGGAAGATGCATGGCAAGGACCTGACTCCTGTTATTGAAGACCCGAAGGCCGAGCCTTGTGGACCAGCTCTTCTTGTGCACACGGGTTCATTTTACGGTTCCGCCACAAAGAACATTCCTGACATGCACAGTAAAGACCTCTACTGGGGGCCTGGAGTTCCCTGGTATGTGATGCTGGCAGACGGGAAGTACAAGTACATCCGAAACCTGATTGAAGGGGAAGTGGAGGAATTGTATGACCTTTCCAAGGACCCGGACGAATTGGTGAACCTCGCCCTTGGCACAAAGCACAAGGATACTCTGGCTGATCTTCGTTCGAAAGCGATTGAGGAGTTGAAGCGGACGGATGCTCCGTTTGTGAACAATCTGCCCAGAGCCTCAACGGAGTGAGCTTAAGGCAAAGTTCATCGGACAAAGCTATTGGCTACTAATCTCTTTTGAAGTTACAAACCCCTCGACAATGGCGGGGTAATTTCCTTTCCTCTGTGCCCCGAATCAGAATCTATAATGATCAATATTGACTACCGCTTTCCCAATATCGACGACTTGCGTAACCGTGCTCGCAAACGCATTCCTGGCTTTGCTTTTGAGTATTTGGATGGAGGGTGCAACGAGGATGTAAATCTTGAGAGAAATACCTCTGAGATTCGGGATGTGGAGTTGATCCCGCAATATCTGACCAAGCACGCCGGTTCGGATATGAAGACGGAGTTGTTTGGGCACACCTATGATGCGCCGTTCGGGATTTCCCCGGTTGGGCTTCAGGGGTTGATGTGGCCGCACTCTCCTCAAATCCTGGCCAAGGCTGCCCGTGAGCATAATGTTCCGTTTATCCTGAGCACGGTTTCCACGGCCAGCATTGAAACAATTGCCGATATTACCGATGGGCACTTCTGGTTTCAGCTTTATCATCCCACCGAAGATCGTGTGCGGGATGACATTATTCACCGTGCGGACCAGGCCGGTTGTGAGGCGCTGGTGATTCTTTGTGATGTGCCAACCTTCGGATACCGTCCCCGGGATATGAAAAACGGTTTGGCCATGCCGCCGAAGATGACTCTTAAAAACATCCTGCAAGTCATGACTCGGCCGGAGTGGGCGTTGCGAACACTTTTCGCAGGGGGGATGCCTACATTTGAGACGATGAAACGGTACACTCCCGAGGGGCTGAATCTGAAGCAACTCGGAGCCTTCATGGACAAAACTTTTTCCGGCCGACTCAATGAGGAGAAGATCAAGCCGATTCGCGACATGTGGCCTCGTAAGCTGGTACTCAAAGGTGTGGCCAGTGAGGAAGATGCCCAACGGGCGATTGATCTCGGGTTGGATGGTGTCATTGTTTCCAATCATGGTGGCCGTCAACTGGACGCCGGAGAATCTGCCATCAAGCCGTTGACCCGAATTGCTGCGAAGTACAAGGACAAGATCAAGGTGATGATGGACAGTGGGATTCGTACGGGGCCGGATATTGCCCGTACCATTGCCTCTGGGGCTGACTTTACCTTCATGGGCAGAACCTTCATGTATGGTGTAGCTGCGATGGGAAATCAGGGCGGGGATCACACGATTTCTGTCCTAAAACGACAGCTTCAGCAAGTTATGGAGCAGATCTGCTGTGAAAATATTACTGATTTTCCAAAGCATGTTGCCAAAGCGTGGCCCACTGAATGAGCCCTTTTATCAATCACTAAACCTAAGCACTTAAATGAAATCCAAAACTCTTCAAATTCTCTCTCTCCTGACTTTTCTGGTTGGAGCCATTGCCGCTGAAGCCAAGCCACTCAAGGCGATTCTTGTTACAGGTGGTTGCTGCCATGACTACAAAAACCAGCAGAATATCATCAGCGAAGGCATCAGCAAACGTGTGCCTACCATCTGGAAACTTTTTTACG
>CAYSOI010000430.1:0-4018 GCA_964432425.1 uncultured Opitutales bacterium
GTCCGAACTTCTTCCCATTTTGAGCCAAGTGCAGAACTTCTGCGGAGTAAATCAAGGTCTTGGAAGGCATACAGCCACGAAGGATGCAAAGTCCTCCGAGTTCCTTGGACCCATCGACTACCGCGACGGATTTGCCGAGTTCCACTCCTGTACGAGCACCAGCATAACCAGCACTTCCTCCACCGAGGACGATCAAGTCGTAATGTTTCATTCTTTATTTGGTTCCAGTTCTAATGATGCGGAATTTACACAGTAACGAAGACCCGTTGGCGCAGGTCCATCTTCAAAGACATGCCCAAGATGGGAGCCGCATTGGTTGCAAACAATTTCCACCCGAATCATGCCGTGCGACATATCCTTTTTCTCCCCAACGGCATTTTCGTCGATGGCTTCATAAAAACTAGGCCACCCCGATCCGGAATCAAACTTGGTTTCAGAAGAAAACAAATCCGCACCGCAACAGACACATTTGTAAATTCCCGGAGTTTTGCAGTCCCAATACTTCCCGGTAAACGGTCGCTCCGTCGCCGAACACTGGCAAACCTGATACTGCTCCTCGGTCAGCCTGTCCTTCAATTCCTCATCCGTAGGCAATGCACATTTTTCTGAACTCATATGCCTCTCTGTATGTTTTGAGATCAAGAAACTTCAATCCTGAAGCCCTGAAAGATTACTGAAAATGTATAAGCATCACGTTGGAGTTCACGCTTCAGCGTGCCAATGACTTTATCTGCACGATAAATCGTGAACTCCAACGAATGCTCAATTCTTTTTTGATTTGGTATAATACCATATTGATAAATGATTGAATATATACGGTCAACTCGGCGAATTGACCCTACCATTAAGATCAATGATCTATCGAAATTGCACTCGCAATGACTAGGTGAAAGAATGATATCCTCTCCTGGGAACAGAGACCCCAACCATGATCATTTTGTGATGTTGCTCGCCTGGTGTGAGCCTGAAATTCTGGCATACTACTTGGTTGCCCATCACTGCCTGCTTGATAACTGATTTTCTATTATCGCCTATGACCTTAAAATTTTCAAAACCTCAGGTGAATTCCATGACTTCTCCTAAACGGACATTCCGATATCTTGCCTTCGCTACCTGCTTCCTGCTCGCCGCCTATGTGACGGCGGATGAGCCAATGCTCAATCCCGTTGCGGACAAGGCTGCGTTCGAAAAGGTCGCAGCAGGTGCTGTTTGGGCAGAGGTTTTTTCTGATACGTGCACAGCGGATTGGAAGGACAAGTGGTTTCTCGATGGCGAAGTGGGTACGGTGACGAACAGCCCGGATGGCATGACCCTGACGGCCGGTCCGGAATTTAAAAACGATGCCCATCACATGGTGCTGTGGACGAAGGACAGTTTTGCTGGCGACCTCAAGATCGAATACGACTACACCCGACTCGATGAGGCACCCAACTGCGTCACCATCCTCTATATCCAGGCGACGGGGAGCGGACAAGGCCCTTACGCGAAAGACATCACGAAGTGGAGCGGGCTGCGTAAGGTGCCGGCGATGAGGATGTATTACGACCACATGAACACGTACCACATCAGCTATGCAGCGAACCCTGGTACGGAAAAGGCCTACGTCCGCGGTCGCCGCTACATGCCTGAGAAGCAGGGCTTGAAGGGCACAAACCTGAAGCCGGACTACGCAACGCCGGAGCTTTCGCCACCGAGGTGAAACACCATATCACGGTCATCAAGAAAGACCGCGACCTCCATATGCGGGTCGAGAATCCAGATCAGGTTGTCTATTGCCACATTACGAACCCGGACCTGCCCGTGATCACCGCAGGACGTATCGGATTGCGGCATATGTTCACTCGTTCGGCTCGCTATGCAAACCTCCGTGTCAGCCGACCAGTGCCTGGGGCGGAACCTGTCCCAGGACTTTCCGACACCAAAATCAAACAACTTCGGCAGAATGCCGCAGCACGCTGTCGGGCGGCTTTCGAATCAGAGTCCGGCAAGCCGTTCGTTCCTCGTGCGATCCAACAGGATTGGAACAACCGGGGTGACTTTACCCGCTACTACGTCCAGGATGTGGTTCAGTTCGCCACCCGTGCGTTGCTCCTCAACGAGCAGATTGACGAGGCGAATCTCGCCCTGAGAGAGATGTGCCAGTATCATCTCGACCGGCCACAGACCCTGCTGGAGATCCACAGTTTTCCTGGTGCGGTTCGGCACCTCGCGAGGTTTTCGCTTCTTTATGGCCCGGATGGGATACGAAAAAAAGGATTGATCACCAAGGAAACGCACAAGGTCATCGTCGAGACGTTGTGGGCGTGGAGCCGGGAAAAATCCAAACTCTCCGACGCGGGGATCGAGCCATGGCATACCTGGACCGCACACAGTTCCGAGAACCATCACGCCAACCATTTCGCTTCCTGCTGGGCCGCGACCATGCTACTGAGCCGGGAGCCCGGCTTTCGAGACCGGAAGTTGGCTGATAACCACACGCCTACTGAACACTACGCGGCGTGGACCGCCTGGGTGGTAGAGTATCTCCGGGAGCGTGGCAAGAAAGGCATGACTGTGGAGATCGATTCCCCTTCCTACTCTGCTGCGACGCTCGGTGCCATCAACTTCATCTACGACCTGGCCGAGGGAGCCGACCTGAGGCGGCTTGCGAGCCACTACATGACACTTGCCTGGGCCTTGTGGGCTGAGCAACAGATCAACGGGGTCAACGGCGGGGCGAAGACCCGTTGCTATCCGAAATCAGCGATGGGAGCCGCCAATCCCTTGGGTGCAGCTGCTTGGTATCTATTCGGGCATGAGGATCTCCCTAAACCCAAACGACCGCCTTCTACTGCCTTTCTTACATCCACCTGGAAGATGCCGGACGTGGTGATGGACATCGCATTCGATGTGTCAGGACGAGGCTCCTACGAGGCGACCCATAGAAAGCCTGGCTTGCGTCCTGAGGGAGCAGAGTCGCCCTACAAAATTCACCTCGCACCGAATGCCCCAGCACTTGTGCGTTATACCTATGCTACTCCTGATTTCATGATGGGGTCGCTCTTCTGCGAAGCCCTTCCTTTAGAATCGTGGAACAACATCAGTTCCCAGAATCGTTGGCACGGAGCCATCTTCACGGGTAATCCCGCTGCTCGCATTTATCCCTATTGTGATGCGAAAAAGAGCCACTACAACGCCCATTGGGCCGTGCAGAAACGGGGTGCCTTGATCGCCCAAAAACTGAAGACATCAAAAAACGCAACTCAACACCGGGTTTGGTTTTCCCGCGAGGGATTGTCCAAACCCATCCAGGAGGGATCGTGGTATTTCGCCGAGTCGGATTCGGCTTATGCTGCGGTCCGGGTTGTGACCGGAGAGGCTGCATTTGAAGAGGAATTGACCGACAAACGTGCCCACATCCTAACTTGTGCCAACCACATGTCCCCAGTGATCCTCGAAGTCGCCCGGAAGGCTGATTTTCCGGATTTCAAAACGTTTCGCGATACCGTCCAGGCTCTACCATTTCAATTCGACGGAACCCTCCTGACCTATACCGGACTCGGGAAAGATCGCTTCAAGTTCTTCGCCGACCAAAGTGCTCGTCCTCAGATCAATGACACCCCTGTAGATCTCGGTCCAAAGAAGGTCTATGACAGTCCCTTTGTGCAATCTGATTGGGATAGTGGAGTGGTCACCATCCAGTGTGGTAATGAGAAGCAGGTCCTCGATTTCAACGGGCAGCAAAGGTAGGGATATGAGAATACATGTAGCATTCGCTTTATTCCCGGCTGTTTGTGAGGCCCATGAGAAGGTTTTCATAACCCGTTTCATCGGGGATTCTGTCTGCACTACAGGGTTTTCATGGTTCTCAAATAGAATTTCCATTTGAGACACAAAATACTCGGAGGGGCGGTTTCCTAACCGCCCTCCTGGTTGCGTGATAAAGTTTCAGAAATTTATTTTGAGAAATGCTCTAAGAGCCATGCTGGAGCTTGGCGTTCCCGGGGATTACTTCAGCCAGTCGGGTAACTTGCCGTCG
>CAYSOI010000431.1:0-4008 GCA_964432425.1 uncultured Opitutales bacterium
TAACCAAAATTCATCCTACTCTTCATGAAGCAATTGCTGCTATCCCTACTCTTCTGCTCAACGCTACAAGCCGTACCTGGTGATGCTTCCAAAGCTCCACTTGCTGGCTCAGGGAAGCCCACTCCGGGGCTTCAGATCGAGCAGTATGCAGATAATCAGCAGATCAATGCCCCAACAGCTTTGGCCATCGATGAGAAGGGGCGGGTTTTTGCGGCAAAATCCAACCGTTTTCGAGACAGAGGTGTGGATGACAACCGGCATCGCAGGTATTGGTTGATGGAGGATATTACATTGCAGTCTACGGAAGAGCGTTTGGCCATGTATGAACGTTGGGCTCATAAACACCCAATGGAGTCCTACACCAAGTTTGCAGAAGAAATCTATCGATTCGAAGATTCCGATGGTGATGGAAAGGCAGACAAGCGGACACTCTATGCGGGGGGATTCAATGATCCACTGGATGGTCCTGGGATTGGTTTAATTGCAAGAGATGGGGAACTTTGGTTTACCTGCATACCTCATGTCTGGCGACTTTCGGATGCTGATGATAATGGCGAGGCGGATTCGAGGAAATCCATTCAGGCGGGGTTTGGGGTTCGCGTCAGTATCAGTGGACATGACCTACACGGTTTGGCTTGGGGGATGGACGGCAAACTCTACTTTTCGGTTGGGGATCGTGGGTACAATCTCCACACTCAGGAAGGCAAACACTTCCAATCTCCAGATAGTGGGGCAGTCTTTCGCTGTAATCCGGATGGTTCAAATTTTGAACTCTACTACACGGGCCTTCGCAACCCACAGGAGCTGGCATTCGACAAATACGGTAACTTGTTCACGGTCGATAACAATGCTGATATCGGTGACAAATCCCGTGTGGTTTATCTTCTGGAAGGCGGGGAGTCGGGGTGGTATTCCGGGCACCAATTACTGACCACATTCAAAAATGACATTGATACCGGCACGATCAAGAATGTGGGAACGCTTTGGCTCAATGAACGCTGGTGGGACCGCTACAACCCGATGGATATCAATCGCCCGGCATTCATACTGCCTCCCGTCGCTCACTTAACGTCCGGCCCCTCCGGATTTTGCTACAATCCTGGGGAAAGCATGCCTGCACGATATCAGGACCATTTCTTTATCTGTGACTACAAAGGAAGTGCCGGAAGTTCTCTGATTCATAGCTTTGCTACGGAAGTCTGGGGAGCAGGCTTCAAGATGGTGGATGCCCATGCTTTTCATAAAGGAGTAGCCTACACAGATGTCGAATTTGGGTATGATGGAAAGCTGTACGCTGCAGATTACGGAGGAGGATGGACTTTCTCCAGCAGAGGTGGAGTTCTGACCCTCAGTTACCCGGACACTCTGAAAACTCCTTCTGTTCCTCAAACACAGAAACTAGTCCAGCAGGGTTTTGAGCAAAGAAATGCAAGGGAGTTGGGTGAACTTTTGAAGCATGCCGACCTGCGGGTTCGCCAACGGGCACAGTTTGCTTTGGCAAAACGAGGCGACGCTGGAGCCAATGTTTTGCTGACAGCGGTGAGTCAAAAAGAACATCAATTGGCCCGGCTTCATGGCATCTGGGGACTTGGTCAACTCGGGGAAGGAAATAAGATCCTGCCCTTCCTCAAAGACAAGGATGTTGAAGTTCGTGCCCAGGCGGCCAAAACAATCGGAGAAACCGGCCATTCCAAAGCACCCACGATCCTTATCGGACTTTTGAAAGATGAGAGTCTTCGGGTCCGTTCTCTTGCTGCCATCTCACTGAATCGTTTGGCTTCCAGGGCAAAGAAAGATCCTGACTGGTTGCCGGTAGCCAAAGATGCCATCGTACAGATGTTGGAAGTCAACCAGGGCAAAGATCCATGGGTTCTTCATTCTGGCGTCATGGGGCTGGTTGGCCAACGCTCCGCGGACCATCTTGTCGACCTGTTTGACCATGAATCTGCCCATATTCGCAAAGCCGTGGTTCTTGCCCTGCGACGTTTCAAAGATGATCGGATCGCCAGGTTCTTGAAGGATACCGATTTGAGCATCGCTTCTGAAGCGGCTCGGGCAATCAATGATCAACCTATTGATACAGCAACCCCAGCTCTTGGCGAACTTGCGAATCGCCCCGACGTGCACAAGTTCACTCAATCGATCCATCATCGTATCATCAATGCGAACCTTCGAGCCGGGCAGCCCGAGAATGCGGTCAACCTGATCCACTTCGCCGCCAACTCCAAAGTCACCCCAACCCTCAGAGAGATGTCCCTGCAAATGCTGCGGCATTGGAACCATCCTCCCAGAAATGACACCACCACCGGCAAATACCGACCTCTGCCTCCCCGGCAACTTTCCGGGGAAGACATTCGTAAGCCTTTGCTGGAACTCATGGAAAGCAGCAGTGGTAATCTTCAGGCATTGGCCACCCGACTCGCCGGGCTATATGGGCTCCCGATCAAAAAGAGCTTTCTGAACAAGATCGTTCTCAACCCCAAGGAACCTGCTGACCTGCGAATCTCCGCCATGGAGCAACTTACCTCGGATACCGACTCCGATCCCCAACCAATTCTCAAAAGATTGTTGAAGGACTCGGATACAACCGTCCGCCTTGCCGCTGCCAAGTTTTTGGTCGAGGCTGGTGAAGATTCCGCCCTGCCCACCATCCTCAATGCCCTGTCTGACAAGAAGCTGGAAACCCAACGTTTGGGCTACCGTTATCTTGGTGAGCTGAAGAATCCCAAGGTGATTGATCGACTGACTAGAGATCTGGTGAAACTGCAAAGCGGAAAACTACCAACCCCTGTTCACCTTGAACTATTAGAAGCCGCCAAATCTTCTCCCCATGACTTGGTCCAAAAACACCTAGCTGCCTATAACCAATCCGCCCAGGCAACCGTAACCGGTCCATGGGAATTCTCATTGGAAGGGGGAGATGCCAATGCAGGGCGAGACATCTTCAATAATCAGGGGACTTGCCTGAAATGCCACAGTGTTCGAGGTGTTGGGGGTGTAGCCGGACCTCCATTGACGGATGTCGCCAAGCGACTCTCCAATGAAAAACTCCTCGAATCCATCGTCGCCCCCAATACCGAAGTGGTCCCTGGGTATGGCCTGGGTTCTTTCACCCTTAAGGATGGCTCCACGGTAGCAGGAACAGTGCTCAAGGAAGAGAAGGGCACCATCCAGATTCGTCTCTCCGACAATACGCTGAAAAGTATTTCTGCTCAACAAGTCGCCAACCGCACACCGACTCTTTCCAGCATGCCTCCACTGGCTCTGGTTCTGACCAAGCCCCAACTGCGGGACCTCATTGCCTACCTGCAAACCTTACGATAAGCTTGGGTACCTACTGGAATAGCTTGGGTAGGAAGTATATGCACAAACTGATAACCCCTATTGCTGCAATCAGGATCAAACTTAGCAAATGCCAGAAATACTTGTTGGTGATTGGCTCTTTCCACTCGGAAATCTGATTGGTATTGTTCATCTGCGTCTCAATATGGGCAGTGAGATTATCTCCCGGGGTATGAGGTTGCCAACTAGACTCATTGGTCGGGATTTCCGTGGACATGGCTTGAGCGGATTCAAAGCAATCGGCTGGATTCGTGCTGATTGCCATACTGATCCACCAATCCCAGTCTTGATTGATGCCCGGTACAATTTCTGAGGGCTTCTGAACACCAACGACTGATTTTCCCGTCAGGCATCGATAGCAGAGTATGCCGACAGCATACAGGTCACACCTGTAGTCGATATGGCCAGCTTGTTGTTCAGGACTTTGATAATCCAAGTTTTCAATGTTTTCCATTTCGACGGCTGTCGTCTCATTGGATGCGATTTTTACTCCAGAAGATTTTGTGTCCTTTTTTGACGCAAAAGGATGTCTGGTCGAGGGTTTCTGGACTAATTCGGACACGTTGAAATCCTTGAGCCGAATCCCTGTTTGTGAAAGCAGGATATGGGATGGCCGTATTTTGCTGTGAACATAGCCTTTTGCGTGGAGAATTCGAAGTGCATCGA
>CAYSOI010000432.1:0-4001 GCA_964432425.1 uncultured Opitutales bacterium
GCCGAACATTCCAATCAACATCCTGGCTCCACTGGGAACCTATTACTTCCTTCAAGGAGAAGAAAAGAAGGTCCAAACAATCGTCAAAGCCCTTCGTTCCGAGGCAAGTAAGTATGATGACGATGACCTCATCCCAAGAACTGCCTATGCGGATGCGGATTCACTGGAAGCCTGCCTGACCTTTGCGAAGGGTGACATAGACCAAGCCATTGAAGGCTTCGAAGAAAGCATCCAGAAGGAAAAAGGAAAATCCAAGAAAAGAAAATTTGCCCCTCGCTGGATTGGAGGACTTCTCCATGTATTATCACTATGCAGAAGGGGCACTCCCAAAGACTTAACTCGTGCGATACAAATATCACAATGGAACATCGAACTGGATGAATCCACATATTCGGGTTTGAGCAACATTGGAGTCTCCATTGCGAAATTATTATCTGGAGAGTCCAAATATGTGACCTATGAAGCAGATGCTAAAAATAGACCTTTCCTCAATTCCTCCCCGCCCAATCTAAATACTCTGCTTTTCGCAATCCTCTACCGATTGGTAAAAAATGATGATGCAGCACTGGTAGACTGGAAGAGGAAAATGGATCAGTTGTCTGGTCTTGCTGAGGAAAAAGGGTTCATCTGGCTGGCAACAGAAGCAGCAGCCTTATCCGCATCGTTATCCAATACGTCCAATGCATCACAATGGAGAGACTCCCTGATTGCAAAATGCAGCATAAAGGCAGTTGTCCCCTTTTCCGACAAAATCCGTCCCCCCGAGAAATGGGAGAATCAACTCAACACCCTTGAGGCAGTAGCGGAAAAGTATGGTCGTAAAAAGAATGTAATTTCGACTGATAACAACGCTCCAAAACGCAAAGAATTAATCTGGCATCTAAAACTTTGGATGAAGGAATGGGAGGATTATGAAAATCCTGGTAACACAGCATTGAAAGCAAAGGATGAAGATTACTATGACTTCATATACTACCAGCCTGATGGGAGAAGTTTCTACTTTGATTTAGTTCCCATTGAACGAACTTACAGCAAGACCGGAAAACCAAGTAAAGGGAAGAAAATCTCCCTGAAAAGGTTAAGGGAGGAACCTGAATTGATAGACTCTCTGACCGAGCAGGACCAAGGTTTGATCAAGTACCTCAAGAAGAAAAACCACTGGAGGGGTAGAGCCGGATATTATTTTGAAAATCGCCGTGCACTTCTTGAGTTGGTGGATCACCCCTTGGTGTTTCTGGATGAGACTGCCACCCAACCGGTTACCCTGGAAAAAGGCAGAATCCAAGTGGAGCTCTCTGAAGATCAATCGAACAACGTCACACTACGGATCACGCCACCGCTCGGGCACAAGGATGTCCAGGTAAAACTCGTTCAGAAAGGGCCTCAACAATTCGTTCTCTATGAGATCACCAATACAGTTCGTGAACTACAAAAGGCTTTTTCAGGTGAAGCTTCGATATCACTTCCCGGTCATGCAAAGCCACGTTTGATCGATGCTCTTTCCACTCTGGCAGCAGAGTTGGAAATCAGTGCTGAAGGCTCTACTGAAGATACCCTTGATCAGAGCCAGTTCAGACAAGTCGACGGAGACCCGACTCCCCGACTTCGTCTTATCCCACATGGTGATGGACTCCAGGCAACTCTATTGGTCCGCCCACTACCTTCAAGCGACTTCAACTTCCCGCCAGGTGATGGAAAAAGTGCGATCTTTGGTTTTGATAACCATGAACGAATCCAGGCGAAAAGGAACCTGAAAACCGAAAAGAAGCTGGCGAAAACCGCAGTACAAAACACACCGACTCTGGCCCTCAATCAAGGAGAAATGATCAGCCCCTGGGAATGGGCTTTCCCCGAGCCTCTGGATTGTCTGAATTTACTCAGAGAATTGCATGAATGGATCAACAGTAAGAAGCCCAAAGGAAAAACCCAATTGACTCCTCCACTTATATTGGAGTGGCCGGAAGGAGAAACCCTACAAGTATCTGGAACTCTCTCTGCATCCAGTCTTTCTCTAAAATTAACAAATGGCACCGACTGGCTGGGAATCTCCGGAAAAGTTCAAATTGATAAAGATCGCGTACTCACCATGCGGGAGCTTCTGGATTTGGCTTCGACCTCCAGGCAACCCGGTTTTATCGAAGTGGGCACTAACCGCTTCTTCGCTTTAACCAAGGAATTTCAACGCCAAGTCGACCACATGCGTTCTGTTTCCCAAACAGGAAAGTCCGATGAAATCCAATTCCCCCCGTTGGCAGCTCTGGCTCTGGAAGATTTCGTGGAGGAAGCTCAACCCAAAGGTAAACAATCGCAAACGAAAGCGTGGAAAGATTGGATACAAAGATTCAGAAAAGCCAGAGAACACAATCCATCTCCCCCCAACACCTTACAAGCCGAACTACGCCCTTATCAACTTGATGGCTACCGCTGGCTGAGTCGTCTTGCCATGTCAGGAGCTGGAGCCTGCCTTGCCGATGACATGGGGCTGGGCAAAACCGTCCAGACCTTGGCTTTATTACTGGAACGGGCCCAACAAGGCCCATCCCTGGTCATGGCACCAACTTCGGTGGCTGCAAACTGGCTCGACGAAATCCTTAAGTTTGCCCCCACATTGAATCCTGTTGTCTTTGGTGAAACGGATGACCGCAAGGCACAGCTTCAACAACTTGGCCCTCGGGATATTGTACTCTGTACCTATGGCCTTCTGGTAAGAGAAGAGGAAGTCCTCACAAAAATTGAATGGAATGTCATCGTACTCGATGAAGCCCAGGCCATTAAAAACAGTGCGACCCAACGTTCAAAAGCAGCCAGAAAACTCAAGGGCGATTTCCGAATGGTAACCACGGGTACCCCCATTGAAAACCAACTCTCCGAACTCCATACACTTTTTCAATTCATTCTTCCAGGATTCCTCGGTTCGTGGGAACGTTTTCGAAAACAGTTTGCAGATCCTATCGAACGCAATCAGGACTTGGATGCGAAGCGAAGACTTGCGGATGTGATCCGCCCCTTTCTTCTAAGACGTCTCAAATCCAAGGTTCTCCGAGACCTTCCGGAACGTACTGAAATCTCACTTCATGTACAACTCAGCGAAGAAGAACAAGCCTTCTACGAAGCACTCCGTCAGCGGGCTCTGGAAGGGTTGGATAAAGATGACTCAGGTGCAATCCAGATCCTTGCAGAGCTCACACGACTTCGCAGAGCATGCTGTCACCCGAGTCTGGTAGATAAGAATGTAGGCAAAAGCATCAGCAGTTCGAAACTTGAAGCCTTTGCCAACACTCTAGATGAACTGATGGCAGGAAATCACAAAGTGCTCGTGTTCAGTCAGTTTGTGGATCATCTGAAGTTAATTCGCAAACTTCTGGATAAAGGCAACATCACCTATCAATACCTTGATGGATCCACACCTAAGGCCAAACGCAAGAAAGCTGTAGATGCATTCCAACAAGGAGAAGGAGAGGTCTTTCTAATTTCCCTTAAGGCGGGGGGATTTGGACTCAACTTGACTGCGGCAGATTATGTCATCCACATGGACCCATGGTGGAATCCTGCAGCTGAGGATCAGGCCAGTGACCGTGCACATCGCATCGGACAAACCCGACCAGTCACCATTTATAGATTCATAACTAAGGGAACCATCGAAGAAAAGATCGTCGATCTGCACCACAGGAAACCCGAACTCGCCGACTCTCTGCTCTCTGACTCTGATGATACAAGCACTCGGCTCAATCCAGAAGAGCTCCTAGCTCTTATCCGTGAATAAAATCCAACCTAAGCAGCTTCGAAACAGCTATCCTTTATCATGATAAAAAACCTCATCTTTCTCCTGCTCCTTCCCACTCTCCTCACTGCGAATCTCATCGAGAACAGCTCACCTCGAGGGGAAATAATCATATCAGAGAATTCGGAGCGATCTGTGCGGTTGGCGGCGGCGGATTTGCAGACTTATCTGGAGAAGATTTCCGGGGCAAAGTTGCCGATTCGGAATGAGCCTAGTGGCA
>CAYSOI010000433.1:0-1537 GCA_964432425.1 uncultured Opitutales bacterium
TCAAGCAAGCCCAGTACTTCGCCAACCGCCTCCAGGCTGAAGCCGGGGACAATCTGAATGATCAAGTCAAACTCGCCTTCCAACTTGCTCTTTCCCGGAAACCAACACCTGCTGAACTTAAACTGGCTTCCAATTTCGCAAGCCAGCCCAATGGCTTATTCTCCTTGTGCCGGTCTTTGTTGAATGCCAATGAATTTGTCTACGTGGATTAGACTCAATAAACATTAAAATGACCCATCGATCCTTCATGCCACTTTTGCTTGTGCTGCTCAGTACATTCTTCGTTCAAATGGTTGTCGTTGCCGAGGAACGAAGCACGAAGAACAAAGAACCAGAAATCTTCCGCCCCAAAGTGGGAGAATTTCCACCTATCGACAAAGCCCACGCCTACCGGGGCGAACTTATCTTCGTGGACCATGCCAACCGCCGTGGGAGCATCCGCGTAGAAGGAACGGGCAAGTTTTATCGCAACGATCCCCACCCCTTCGCCATGCTCCCCTATGGTATGGTCCGCTATCACAATGCTCCGGCGGATCTTCGTGACGTCCCGCTTGGTACGGTGATGCATGCCTATGGGTTTCTTCCGCCCGATCCCAGGTCTTCTTCGGTTCCCGTGCTCCCTCCCGGGAACAAAGACAAAGATGCCGGGCACTACCGGGGAACTGGTATTTTCCCTGCGGAAAACCACATTCTCCTCTTGGAAGACGAACCCAGTCACCGCAAACGAAACGGTTTGGTGTGGAAGCTCAAGGAAGTTAATCTCAACAAGCTTGCTGGTACAATCGTGGCCAGTCGACAACCCAAAGACGGCGGGGAAACGGAAGCCGAACCTCAAACCATGACCTTCGATTCCGCCACCCGTATTTGGCGTGGACGCGAATCCATCCGCATCTCGGATCTGATTGAGGAGAAAGTATGGCCCGCAAAAGGAAAGAAAGAACTAAGCGACCAACCCGTCCTATTGGGCATCACCTGGAAGCCTGCACCTGGGGACGGACTCAGCGGAGCCTTTACCCGTTTCCACATCTCGGATATCTGGCTGAACGATCAATCGATTGAACATGCCGCCTACTTTCAGACCCAGAAGAACAACCATTTCATCCGCAGCCGTTGGATGCCTGCCTTTGTGAATGAGGTAAAGTACGGAAAGTTTGGGCAGGCCACGGCGTCCCTCACTCTTTTCGGTGGCATGGATCAGTCTCTCTATGACGATTTCAAGAAAGATATCAGCGGGCAGATCAATGGTGCTGAGAATACTCTGAAACACACTGCCGGGCACTATGGCCCCGGTCATGTGGCATCCAGCGGAAAGATTGTACAAGTCAGAAGACAAGAAGCCGAAGTTCCATTAGGTAGCAGTGGTATTCAAATCGATTTTAAGACCGACCACATCATCGAAGCCATCCGGCCCGGACGAGTCGTGCGTATCCGTCCAGGAAGTTGGCCCAAGACGCAAATCCCCCGGGAGGAATACCTTTTTCATAATACTCCGGAGCTCCGCTTCCCAACCCCGAACATCTTTCCGAAATACTGATGG
>CAYSOI010000433.1:1637-3997 GCA_964432425.1 uncultured Opitutales bacterium
TTTCCACCATTGGAAAAGGCACACTCTTACCGGGGCGAACTCACGTTTGTCGACCATGCCAATCGCCGCGGCACGATTCGAATTCAAGGAGGTGGGAAGTTCCGCTTCATCGGGCCCTCTCCATTCGCTATGCTTCCCTACGGCATCGTTCGCTATCAAGGTGCACCTGCGGATCTCCGGGACATTCCGCTGGGCACAATGCTGCACGTTCGGGCCTTTCTTCCGCCAGACCCGAAGATCTCCTCTGTACCCGTATTGCCGGTAGACAATCGAACCGCGAAGTTGGGTAATGCTGGCATCGGCACGCTGCCTGCCGAAAACCATGTTCTGCTTCTTGAAGATGAACCCAGCCATTGTCTCCGTAAGGGCTTGGTCTGGAAACTGAAGAGTTTGGATATCCGGAACAATGAAGGAATGATGGTGGCCCGCCGTCAGGCGAAGGAAGGGGGAGAGGTCCACGAGGAAACATTTACCTTTGATGCTGCCACCCGTATCTGGCGGGGGCGTGAGTTCCTGGCTGTCCGCGACTTGGTTGCCGAAGGAGTTTGGCCCTCCAGTGGTAAGAAGTCGCTCGACGAACAATCTGTTCTTCTCGGGATCACCTGGAAGCCAACACCGGGCGGAGTGTTCACACGTTTCCATATCTCCGATATTTGGCTGGATGACGATGCCATGCAACGTGCCACCCTTAATCAAACAGAGACTCATAAGGCCTTCATTAAGAGCCGATGGATGCCCGGCTGGATCGATGCTGTCGAATACGGAAAGTTCGGCCGAGCCACGGTGACCGCCACTTTGTTCGGTGGTATGGACGACTCCCTCTATGCCGATTTCAAAAAAGGTAGTGGAGCCTTGATGGCCGCTTCTGAGAACACTCTGAAACATTGGGCGAGTGGTACCGCCGGGACTGTGCAAATGGCTGCCAAAGGCCCCATTCTGGATGTCACTAGGGTGAAAGGAGAAATCCCTCTCGGAAGCAGCGGTATACAGATTCGTTTTGAGGCAGATCTCGTCACAGAAGGCTTCCGCCCCACAAGAGTCGTCCGCATTCGCCCGAACCACTGGCCCCATGTCGAAGTGCCACGTGAGGAATATTTACACGATGCCTGGACCAGCCACGAAGATCGCTTCCCAACCCCGGACATCTTCCGAATCTACAAACGATGAGAAAAGTGAAACGCACATTCACAAACATCGTCTGCCTGGTTTGTTTGTTCTTCGGCCAACAATTGATTGCTGAGAAGAACTCGGAATTTACCGCACATCCTCAAGCGAAGTTTGCAAACATGACGCCCGCTGAGATCGATGCGTATGAACGTAGCGTTGCCGCTAAGCTGAAAACACTCAGCAAAAGAGAGATCTGTGACTTGGCTCTGGTACCCCCGGTACTCAATTCAGAGCCGCTTCCAGAATACGATTATGATCAGTTGGATTACGGGATGACAATTGGCATCGCACGTACACCTGGAGGTCGAATTTGGTCATGCTGGGTTGCCGGTGAAGATGGGCCGGGTGCATTCTTCGTGCTCAACCGCAGTGAGCCCGATGGTGAAACCTTCTCAAAGCCTATGCTTGTGATCAATATGCACAAGGAGGGACTGCCACCACGATCAACGCTGGTTGGCAACCTCTGGACGGATCCGGACGGCAAGCTTTGGCTGTTCTTTAATCAATCACTGGGAATGAAGGATGGACGCGATGGTGTATGGGCAACGACCTGTGAAAACCCCGACGCTGACAAACCACAATGGTCTCGTCCACGTCGGCTTTGTCACGGCTTTGTGCTCTGCAAACCAACGGTTCTCACCAATGGTGAATGGCTGCTGTCGATCGAGTTCATTGATTCGAAGGTCTTCCCTGAACTGAAGAAGTACCGAGGGGCCAATGTTCTGGTCTCGAAGGATAGGGGAGAGACCTGGAGTTGGCGAAGTGTGGCATCGTTTCCCAAATCCAATTGGGTGGAACCGATGATCGTTGAGTTGAAGGATGGACGTTTGTGGCTACTCGCAAGGACACAAACATACGTCATGCAGCGATTCTCTTCGGATGGCGGCCAGACATGGACAGAGCCCACTTGGCCCACATTCAAACATCCACGGGCACGCTTCTTTATCAGGCGTCTAGCCTCCGGGCGAATCCTGTTGATCAAACACGGTCGGGCCATTGATAAGATTCCAGGAGAGAGCCCTGGCTATGGCGGTAAGAATCGCTCCCATCTGACTGCCTGGCTTTCGGAGGATGAGGGAAAGACGTGGCGAGGTGGCCTGATGCTGGATGAACGAGCCACCATTTCATACCCTGACGGCTTTCAGGCCCCTGATGGAATGATTCATATTTCCTGGGATCGCAACCGTTCAACT